>JBKHVY010000001.1:0-39889 GCA_046569805.1 Bacteriovoracia bacterium
ACCTACGATAACAACCAGTGGTCTCGCCTTTGCTACCTCATGAAAACTCCGATGTGGTACTTCCGCCCTCTCGACATGCGTAATCGTGACGAGAAGGGGATTGATAAGAACAACTGGGTTCTTATGGAGCTCCAGGACTCGCGTCGCGCGTTCAAGGACGGCGCGGATGTTTACGAGGCTTTGGATACCGGTCGCCGGACAGTGACACACTAATTACGAGGAAAATATGAAAACACTTATTATCGCTCTCGCACTGATTAGCACCGCTGCTTCCGCCAATATGATCACTGGCCAGGTGGTCCTCAAAGGAACAGCGCGCACCAAGATGATGTACCAAGGCGTCGAAGTGAACTGCCGGGTCAAGGTCGACGAGGTGAAAAACAATCTCGTGGAAGATAGCTTCGGAAACCCGGCCTACTACGTCTGGACAAAAGTTGAGTTATCGAGTTCGCTGTCGGCAACGACGCCGATCAATCACTCCGCTGATATTCGCTTCACGAACATCCACAAGACTGAAACTGGTACTCTCGTGAGCGACACGCTCTACGTCGGTGAAGATGCTCCCAAAGCACGTTTAAACGTCGACGCTCGCGGCCGCATCAAGCAAGCGGTGTTCCCAGTAGGGGCAAACCTCGTCACCTGCAACTTCTAGTCTCTGACTGTACCGCTCGTCCATGTGACGGGCGGTACATTTTTTTATCTCTTGGTTCCTACGCGAGAACCGCTATAATCAAAGCAATACCTTAATTGTTCATTCCACGGAAGGGGATAACGATATGTCGTTTTTGCAGTCAGCAATCCAATTTGTCATTGATGGTGGTTTCTTCATGTACGTCATCCTCGGCTGCTTCGCCGTAGGTTTTGCGTTCGCCTTCGAGCGACTCAAGAAGCTCTCGGCGATGGACGTCGACGGGCCCTCTTTCATGAACGAACTCCAGCGCTACGTTCTCTCGAACGACATCCAAGGTGCGATCCGCGTTTGCTCTGGATCACAGGGCGCACTTCCGAAAGTTCTTAAGAGTGGCCTCAAGCGCGCCAACCAAGGCCCTGAGCAAATTCAAAACGCCATTGATGCAACAGCTCTGGAAGTGATCCCAAAACTCGAACAACGTCTCCCGTACCTGAGCCTCGTCGCAAACCTCTCGACGCTCTTCGGCCTCCTCGGGACGATCCAAGGTCTGATTCAATCCTTCGCGGCAATCTCCGCTGCGGACCCAAGCCAGAAAGCTGAAGTTCTCTCGAGCGGTATTGCCATCGCCATGTACACCACGGCAATGGGCCTCGGTTCCGCCATCATCATCATGATCTTCCATGCTGTGCTTTCAGCAAAAGCCGAGAAGATCGTCGGTGAGATCGACGAATACTCGGTCAAGATGCTCGACCTGATCGGAACGAAGAAAGTCGAGGACTAATACCGTGAAACTTCCGAGCAGCAGACGGAAAAAGAAGCCACAAGAAAAGTTGAACCTCGTCCCGATCATGGACGCGGTCTTCATCTTCATTTTTTTCCTTCTCATGTCCGCACAGTTCCTTCAGGTCATGGAAATTGGCTCGGATGTACCAATCATCTCCTCGGCGGAACCGCCGAAGCCCGACAAGGACCCCCTGGCGCTCCAGCTGCGGATAGAAGAGAAATCCCTCGTTCTTCTCAAAGGGTTGAACGCGCAGGTCGTCGGCAAGTACGACCGCCGCGCCGACGGGTCCTACGACCTCGAAACGCTGCATCAAAAGCTCATCGAACTCAAGAAAACGAAAGTCGAAGAAGAGAGCATCATCCTGCAGCCCGAATGGGACATTAGCTACGAAGAGATCATTAAGATCATGGACGCCGTCCGACTTCTCAACAACACCGACGAAGCCATTTTCAAGAAAGGCAAAGACGGTCTAGATGAGAAAGTAAAAACACTCTTTGCCAAGATCATCTTTGGCAATCTCATGGGTTAATTATGGGTTCAAGACGATTGCAGAGTAAGCGCCGGCGCTCAGGTCAAAAGACCTTCGACATCGACATCACGTCGCTCCTCGACATTCTCACGATCCTCCTCGTCTTTCTTATCCAGAGCTACAACGCCTCCGGCGTCATCATTAACGTCCCGGATGGAATCACCCTGCCCCGTTCGACGTCGACAAGCCAGAACACCTTCGGCGTGAATATCCAAGTCTCGGCTGACAAAATTTTCGTCGACGACAAGGAAGTCTTTAATACGGCGTCGATGCCCGAGCGCGTCTACGACAACGATGGCCGCCGGATCATCGCGCTCTACGACGAGCTCGTGAAGATCAAAGAGACCATCAAGCTCTCCGAGAAGACCTCTCCGAACGCGAATAAGTTCTCGGGGATCGCGAACTTAGTGATCGATAAGACTTTGAAGTACAGTTATGTGAAGAAGATCATGTTCACTTGTGCTGACGCTGGTTTCAAGGAATTCAAGTTCGTCGTCCTCGCAGACAAGTAATATAAACTGCCCTACCTAAATGGTGTTAGCGCCGGGGGCAACAGTCTTTGGTTATAAAACCAAATAAAAATCTCTAAGTGATCTCGGAGCTTCTCAAGACTTTTGCTGGTATTCCAGGTCCTGCGATTCAAGCGATTTATGTTCGCCCGGAGCATGGCGCACGAATGGTTCACGGTGAAGATCGGATCGAATCCTCCTTTCTTAAGTTCGCCTTGTCCCGCGACTGTCGCGCGCTCGCTCCGAAACGTCCTGTGACGAGCTCTCGGTAAGTACTTTCGAATCACTTGTCCATAGCGCTGATGCTCATCACTTTTGACTAAGACCTCAGGGTGAGCAATTTTCGAAAAGACTTGAAACAGGCGCTCTAGGCCCTGTGGATGTTCGTCATCCCGCTTACCGTATTTCTTTACGGCCACCTTCGCCAAATGCCCAAACGCTGGGATTCGTGAGACTTCGACCGCCAAGATTCGACGAGTGCCGGCCTCAACGAGCATCGAAATCGAGACTGGTTTGAGCTTCGAATTCTCCTTCGTGATTAAGTCATCTAGTTGAACTTCAAGTATTGTTCCCTTCCGACTTTCCAGGTACCGCTGATTTAGCCTGCGGTACTTATATCCAAACAAGGGCACACGCCTTTCAATAGTCCTTCGGCTAACTCCCAGTAGCCATGCAGACCTGCGCAGAGAATTATTTGATGCCAAGTATTTTGCCAGTAGCGAGTTTATGCGCCTCTTTTTTTGGTAACGGAGCGGGCTCCGGGTGGCAGCGGAAAAGCGTTTACCACACGCTCGGCAACGAAAGCGCTGGATGGTTTTTGAATCCTCTCGGCGCTTAAAGAAGCCATCGCGGATGATATTTTTGGGGCAGTCGATACGAGTATTGGGGCAAGTGTGTTTCATGGGCCCCATCAATGCAAAATGGAGCCCATTCAATTTTTTTCTAAGACTATGTTTTTTGGAGAATTGTGCGCGGAGCGAAAGAAGTTTTTCCAATAAACCAGAAAAAACTTCAATCACATAACACCATTTAGGTAGGGCAGTTTATATGCGCTTGGGATAGAAGTTCATCGGCTGCTTCACCTCAACCGTACCTCCACCCATCGGCTCCGGGAACTGGATCCCACGAAGAACATCCACCACACACTTCTTCACTTGCCCAGGTAAAGAGGATGCATCATCAATCCCCGCCTGCGCGACGTTACCAGAAGCCCCGATCACGAAGTTAAGCTTAATCACGCCTTGCAGTTCTGCGCCGGAGCGTTCGAGTTCGGATTGGTAGCAGTAGCGGAACTTCGGAAGATTATCCATGAGGATGCGGCGAATGACGTCGGGATCCATAGAGCCCAAAACAACTGTTTCTGCTGGAATACCAGCAGTAAAGATGGCACGCTTCGCCGATAACCCTTCAGCACCTTTCGATGTTCCAATGACTCCAGTCGTTGCACCGGTCAGACTTCCACCTCCGGCCGTGACGCTGGCTTTCTGAAGTTCTGTGCCGGAGCCAGATCCCGTTGCGACACCAGTTCCGAAATCAGTGCCCGAACCTGTGGCGGTTTTAGTGGTTGCTCCACTGAGAGAGCCGCCCTTCGCAAGCATAGTGTTTACGGTGCTCGAGAAATCTGCTGACTTGTATACGTCAACGGGACCACGCGTAGTCGCTTCGTACTGTGACTTCACAGTCACGGCCTTCGCCGTGACTGTTTTGGCCGGAGATCCCGCGCCTGCGGTCGCTGGCTTGGGAGTCGTTAACTTTTTCACGACCACTTTCGGTGGAGCTTTCTGTGGCTGCGGCTTCTCTTTGGGAGTGCTCTCAACGGTCTTATTGGTGTTCACCATGAGCTTCTGTTTATAGAGGATCGTGGCGAGTCGCTCCGGTGCCTTTTCTTCTTCAATTTTTTCCGCATCCTCGAAGTTCGCGAACTGAATACCTGCGCTAAAAACAACGAAAAAAAGGAGGAACAACAAGAGGTACTTTCGCATCATCGGGTCACGCTGGATTAACGGGGCGGGGGCGACCGACGGTGGGGCTTCAACGTTCCGTACGTAGATCTGGATGTCACCCTTATGGAAACGAAGGATGTCCTGCGGTTTAATTTCAACCGGAGCTCCGCCTTGGTTCACGGACTTCGATTGATTTTCACTCAAATGGAGAACTTCATATCCGGGAAGCTTGTGGACTGAGGCCTGGCCACCGCGCATTTCTACGAAAGGGATTTTTTCAGTTTTCCCAAGATATGGAAACTCGAGGTCTTTGCCTGACGGTTTGAAACCCGCGAGGTGATAAACCCCGTCCGCATCGGGAAGATAGTCCACTGCAAAGACCCGGTCTTTAAAAAGGACGATAACTTCCACCGCTTGCTTCGACGTTTCATAGCGAAAAATGGGATAGAGCGTTTCTACGTCTTCGAAGATATACTCACTCTGATCAGCCTTCGGGTCTGCTGCGAGCGGGTAGACGATGTAAGGAATATTTGATGTCGCCACCTTCGGTGCAACAGGTGGCTTCTTCCCTTCCGTAGAGTCCTTGGGGATCTTAGGCGGAAGTTTCACTGAAGCCTCACCAGAGGCTGGTTCAAGCGCATTCAAAACAGGAGGTAGGCTCTCCTCCGGTCTGTAGGCAATGAGCGAGAGGTCAATCTCTGCGAGAGAGAAACTATCACCCGGTCGAAGGTCAGCGACCACAATCTTCTTTCCACCGACCCAGGTACCGTTGGTGGAGTTCATGTCGTAAATCTTTGCGCTGTCACCGAACACTTCTATGACCGCGTGGATCGCCGAGATTGAGTCGCTGTCGATGATCACATCGCAGGATTCAGCGCGGCCTACAAGAAGACGGCCCTTTGCTATCACGTCGCCCTCGACGCGAACACGTGAGTCCTTCGCCTTCACACGGAACATTAACGGATGACTGTTCTTTTGAATTTCCACGCTTATTCCTTTGCTCAGCGAATGCCGCTAGCTGATTTACGCATTTGCTTTAAGAAGTCTTTTCTCTCTGGGAGTCGGTTTCCGTAGTCTTTGCGAGGAGTGGGTGCTACGGAAATATCACCCGGAGCCCCAGACTGGCCCTCAACTCCGATCTCATCGAAATCAAATTTTTCGAATTTTTTATATTCGTAGATAACTTTTTTTTCTTTGCCTCTCTGTTGGGCAAAGCTAGACATCGAGAGAAGCAACATGGCCACTGTGATCCACTTCATACTAGTCTCCAATCACTTTTTTGAGAGCACTCAAGTAGCTCCGGGCCTCGCCGCTCGCACTCGTTGCTCCTAAGATCTTCCTTGCGTCATCGGTCTTACCAAGAGAATGCGCAACTAAAGCCATGTTGAGCCCCACGTCAGATCGCTCTCGAAGATTTGCTGGAATGAGAGAAAACTGTGCCCAGGAATCCTGCCAGCGCCCTTGAAGGGCAAGCGAGTTCGCGTATCCGATGCGAAGCTCAACATCCTTCGGAGCATCGTTGAGAAGTCCCTGGAACAAGTTCGATGATTCGTCCGCAAGGCCAAACTTGAGCAACAGGAAGGCAAGATTATAGCGTGGCGTGCGCGTGAACTTACCATTGCTCAGAGCTCTCCGGATCGCCACTTGCGCCTTCTGGTCCTGAGCTGATTTCGAATAAATGACACCGATGTTATTGAGCGCAGGGACGTAGTTCGGCTTAACTTCAAGTGCCTTATTATAGAAAAGAAGCGCCTTGCGTTCGTTTCCTTGGAGAAGGTGGCAAGTAGCCACCTGATTCCAGTACGAAGGTAACTTCATGTGGGTAT
The DNA here is from genome assembly GCA_046569805.1 of Bacteriovoracia bacterium. GTDB lineage: Bacteria > Bdellovibrionota > Bacteriovoracia > Bacteriovoracales > Bacteriovoracaceae > UBA6144. The sequence goes on from JBKHVY010000001.1 coordinate 6,223, forward strand.
CAAAGATCGATTCTGCAATCGCAAAAGCGCGGTTAAAGTCCTTGGCATAACAGCTCGTCATCATCACGGTAAGCGGGTCCTTGCCCGCGAGCAACTCTTTCAGCTCCGAAGGGTCCGCCTTGTCTGCCGATTCAGTGATGAGAACGTTTTTCGACTCCTGCTTCACCGGGTAATAGTCCTGAGATGCTGTGTAGGAGATAGCGTTCTTCTTCGCGAAGTCTTTGTTAGTAACAGCGATCCCCGCTGCGGCATCAACTGGCTTATTATCAGTCTTTGTCGGAGCACCGGCGCACCCAACCAAAGCAATGAAAATGAAGAAAAGTAGGTATTTCACTTAAGGCCTCCCCGATCCATGAGCACCATCGGTGAAAGGTTATGGTATTTGGGCGATAGCTTCGAGTCCTTAGCAAAGATCTCAAAGTTATCCTCGGAAAGGATCGTATTCTTTTGAATCAACGTCCGGACCTCCTCGCGACGTTTTTGTGCCGTCTGCGAAATCGGTCCCCACACGGTCATCATGGCCTTACTGAAGCTCTCGACGTACTCCGGCCCTTTGTCAGGAGGAACGAATCCCTTGAGTTCTGTAGCAAATTTTTCATAGGCCTGGATGTAGAGCTTCTGAGCGCGGACGATCCCTCGACCTGATCCCGTTTTCTGAATCTCATTCACTTCCGCCGTAAGCGAATCTAGAATGGAAAGCTTCTGCTTCACAGTTTGGTTGAAGACTTGCTCCGGGAACCTTAAAGAAAGAGCATCGAGCTGTTGGCTCTTCTGCACAAGCTTCGGCATGAGACCAAGCGCTACTATGTCGAGGGCCTCTACCGGGATCTCTAGGTTCTTTGACTTAGATTCGCGATAGATAGAAAGAATGAGATTTCCCGTTTCTTGGGCTTTTGCCGAATCCCCGATGGATAGGTAACTCTGCCGCAACGTTTCAAGATGAACGATCGTATGAGGGGCCTGCGACTTACTTGTCGTCACCGGCATAACTACAGCAGAAAGTGAGTCCCAACGCTTAAGCTTTGCGAATTCCTTTGCGAGTTCGAGACGGGCCTCATTGATTGTCGAAAGGTCGATCCCACAGCGAGCGCCGAGCTGCATGACCTCTTCTGCTTTTTCTAGCTTTCCATCGGCTAGCCATAGATAAACAGAGTTCTTGAACGCGGTATTCTTGGCCGCAAGGCCCTCACTGCAGAGCTTCGCGACGGTGCGAGCTCCGAGGTCTGCGGATTGCTGAAAGCGCTGTCGGAGAAAGAGATTCGTCGAAATCGCTAAGAAGGAATTCGCGAATTGCTTTGATTCCTTCGCATCCATTTCTTGGAGAGCGACGACGGCCCACTTATAACTTTCTGGCAAATCCCCGGCTTCGTAGTACAACGCCGCAAGGTTGTAAGCAGCATTCGCCTTGGCTCGAGGCGTACTCTCGGCACTATTATAGATGCGGATGTAACTCTTAAGAGCTGTCGACTTGTCGCCCTTGTCCAATGCCACTTGTGCACCCTCGATCTGGATCTTAGTCATAAGCTGACGGAGGGCATCGGCGTATTTCTTTGAAACTTTGTAAGTTCCCTCATTGATCTGAGTTACGAAGACTTTGATCTTATCGTAGTCCTTCTTCTTACGAGCTTCCTCCATGACCTCCGCCAGCATCGCCTCTTGCGTTTTGTAGTCCTGAGGGAAGTTCTTGGCGTAGTCCGCCATTATTTTCTCAGCATTGGCAGTGTCTTTTTTAGACATATGAACACGGAAGAGCTTTTGGCGTATGAGTCTTGCTCGATCCGAGCGAGGGTCCTGCTCGAGATAAGCGCTATAGACAGGCACGTAGTACTTCTCGGCTTCTGCAGCGGGGAAATCTTTTTGGCCTAGAGCTGCGAGCATGCCTTCCATCGCTTGAGACGCGATCTTTTTATTGTTCTCTGCTTTCGCACGCTCGTAAGACGAATTATAGGCATCCATTGCAGCGACGTAGTCACCCGCCGCATACGAAGTTTCCCCCTTAAAGAAGAGGGGCTCAGCAGCAGCACCAGGCTTAAGCTGTGCCAAAAGATCGAAGTACTGGTTCGCCTGCTTGGTACGAAGTGCACGAGTCTTCTTTACATTTTTATAAGTGTCTGAAGACGCAGCCTTCTGGAGCTCCGCGGCTTTTTTTGCGACTTGGAACTGGAGGATTTTCTGCTGCGATTCATTTAACTTCTTCGCTTGGGCAAGACTCGTCAATTCCCGAGCGGCCTTTAGGTGCGGAGCAACTTTTTCGTACTTGTCGAAGAGATCGAGCTGGAGAAAGAGGATCTCGGCCCTGCCCTCTGGTGTTTTCTGCATGGCCGCAGCTTCATTCGCCAGTTGCTCTGCTTGAGTGAACTTACCTTGGGGGACAAGGACCTTCGCGATTTTTACGAGGTGACCCGAAAAATCGATACCCTTTGACTTGTACCAGGCGATCGCCTCATCCGTACGCCGTGCATCCACGTAGAAGATTCCGAGGTCGCGCTCGACGAAGTAGCTCATATTCACAAAACGCTGATCTGCGGATTTCTTATGGATCTCCTGCATAAGGCTGATGGCCTTGTCATAGTTTCGCACGCGGTAGTAACACCAGGCGAGGTTGAAGGCATCTTTTGTCCACCAAGTCTCATTCAGATTCGACAAGGCGGTCTGGTACAAAGGAATCGCTTGCTCGAATTTGCCTTTGTTGTAGAGAGAATCCGCCAGAGCGAGCTGCGACTTATAGAAGGTTTTACTACCCTTCTTCGCAGACTTCGTGGCGAGCGCAAGGTACTTCTCTGACTGGTCGTATTGCTTAAGTTCGCGAGCATTGTAGGCGAGGATGTAATACACGTCACCGATGTCGCGGTACTTCGGGAAGTTCCTCGTCACGGCCGTCGCGTACTGACTCGCTGTCTTGAAGCTACGCACAGATCCAGCATAGGCCTGGGCTTCATTAACGTTTTTTCTCTGGTCTGCAGGAATGGCAAGAAACCTTTCGTTCTCACCCTCACGCTGAAGTCGCGCGCGCTCTAGGTTGAGCTCAGCCGCTCGTAACAAGAGCTCCGGATCTCGATCGTCTTTCTGTTTTGAAAGACGGATAACCTCGCTCAGCTCTTCGTTAATGATCGCGAGGATTTTTTGACGTCGGTGATCCTCCGAGGGTCTCCCCCCCTGGGACCAAGCGACGCTCGAGAAAAGAAGAGAAGCGATAATGAGTTTTAGCATTCAGACCCCAGCGCAAACACGTAGTCTCCGAGTTCGTCGGCCCAGAACTCACCGTTGAAGTCCCAGAAGTATTGCTTATCGTTACGATCGATGTAGCGCACGTCGCCGCGCTTCTTCGACTCCGAGTCTTTTTCGTAGAGCGACTGTTTTTTTCGAGCGAGGACCTCGAGCTTGATGTAGCTCATCCCCTGGAAGGCGCTCGTGAGGGCATTGTACTTGTCGTGCATCTGCGAGTGGGCGTAGCTCCCGAGGAGCTGCTGGTACTCGCTCGCGACTTCTTTTAGGTTTCTCATGAGGAGGAGATTAAACCGACTGTTCCCTGCGCCCTTAACGCGCTCAAACTCTTTGATCGCATCGATGTAGGCTTGCTTCATTTCTTGCCAAGCCGCGTCCTGCGAGATCGATAGCAAAAGGGATTGCATCAAAAAGTCTTTGGCCGACTTCTCTTGCTCGAAGTTTGTGACCAACCGGAAGAAGTATCCGTAGTCGCGCCGATGGAGCACGAGGAATGAGCGGAGCTCCTTCGAAGGATCCATCCACTTAGAGTAGAAGTTCTCCACGATGCTATTCACATCTTGGTAGAGGCACATCCGCAGATACGCCATCGCCTTCAGGACGTCGATCTCAGGATTAAATACGAAGTCAAAAACGGGAGCCTGATAGGACACAAGCTTCCCCAGGGTACGGTTGTAGTTCTTCAAGTAATAGCTAGACCAGGCCTCTTCGAAAAGAATCTCGGGCCAGACGTAGGAAGACTTCGGAACGTCAAGATAGAGGAAGTCAGCCTTGCTGTAGTCGCCCTTGTTGAAGGCGGTGCGGGCAATGCCCGCGATGCACGAGTCACGATTGATGAGAAGCTGGCGCATCTTCACGGGATTGGATTCTCCGTTGTAGCGCGAGCGCGAGAAGCTCACACAGTCCCGGTAGGTGGATTCGGCGTCGGTGTGCTTGCCCTGGATCCCGAAGACGGTAGCCTTGAGCTGCGCGGCGAACGGATACACTGGATGATTCGCACTCACGCGATTGAGTTCTGTGAGCGTTTCTTCCCAGCGACCTTTGCGAAAATGCTTTTTCGCCAGGATGTACCGCACCACCGAAGAGCGCGACTGGGCCAGGACAGCATCTGGGAGTGTCTCAAAGGGCCTCACGCCCGTTGAGGTAATCATCTTATCAAACGCACGATCAAGATCTTCGTCGAGGACCGAGCGGTTCTGGACGAGGTAGTCTTTCATGAAGGGAACGGCCGCGAACGGGTAACCATCATCAACAAGTTGAATCACAAGTTTTCGCCATGAGCTCGATCCGGAGTTTGCCTCCCAGATGCGCTGAGACGGACCCAACGTCGCCCCCCAAACACTGGTCGCTGACGCCAGAAGAAAAACTGTGAGAATATGGTGGAACATCCTGTTCTCCCCTTCTTAGAATGCGAACATCAAACCGACACCGAAGTCATAGTTTGAAAAAAGCTGCGTACTGCCACCGGTCTGAGACTTACGATCGGCGCTATAGTGCACACCCGTGAAGTCGAGGCGCAGGCTCCACGCTTGGTTGATGTGGAAGCGCATCGCCGTTGACCACATGCCGCCGGTGACACTCTCGCTGACGAGGCTATTCCCAGCACCTGGTGTAAATAGATTGCGGTTGTCCAAGGTCGTAACCTGGGCCACACCTGCTCCGAACATCCAGTCGAAGTAGAAGATCTCGTTGAAAGTATTGATCTTGGCGTAGAAAGGAGACCACCACAGCATCCCGCCCATCAGCGTATCGAACTTCCGATAGAACGGTACAGTTCCTTGCTCTTTAACGCCCTTTGCGGTGTCATTTTCTGTTCCGCTATATTTTCCATAGAGAAACTCAACGCCCCAGTCTTCACTCAGGAAGTAACCCACGCGCGCGGTTCCCCCGATGGAGTCGACAAATGCTCCTGAAATCGTCTTAATTCCACTGGCACCAACATAGAGACGACCGTCTTTGCGGAACTTCCGGTTCTGGAGAACGTAGATTTCCTTGTCCTTATCGAGCCACGAAAAGTCGTAGACCGATTTTTCGCTCGCCATCACCGTGGTGAGCATAAAAAAACTAAACCCAAGGGCCAAAAGCATTTTCGTCATGTCCTCATCCTAAGAAACAGGTGTAATGCGCATCTATGTTCATGATAACACGAGCTGGATGAGGTGCAAGCTAACGTGGGCAGAGAGTTTGGTAGGGGCACTTCGGACAATGTGCGAGATCGACTTCATGCAAGCGTGCGAGTCGGCCCCAGATAGGAAGGAGGTTCTCCGCGGCTTCCTCGTAACGAACTTCTTTTGTCAGAAGCTCCTGCGTGTCGACGTAGCACAGTCGCAGGACGATCGATAAAGCTCTGGAAACTAGACCATTTTCCCAGTGCCCGAGAGCGTAGATCATCAGCTGCTGCCAGTACTTGAGTTGCGTGGTTGCGTCCGGGCGGCCGGTTTTGTAGTCCCACACTTCGACCGTTTCGCCGTAAGCAACCAGGTCGGGAATCCCCGATATCATAAATCCGAAAAGCGGAAACTTCATCGGTTGCTCGGAGCTCAGTCGATGCTCTGAGCATTTCTCTCGGACTTCTGACAACGCCCACTCCATCTTGCTCCGGTCGCGATGATTCACCCACTCGAGCGGCAACACGAAGTTCGCGGCAACGGCTTGCGAGAGTCCGAGGTGGATCGCACTCCCGCGCTCAGACGAAGAGAGAGGTCGGAACTCATCCTCGCTCACAAACGCCGTTAAGCGCTCGAGCTCTGGCGCATCGAGGCCTAAAACCTGCTGATAGTAGAACTTGCGCGGACACTCCCAAAGACTATTCAGTCGAGTCACGGCAAGCTCGGAGGTGACGCCGTAGTCGGGAGGAGCATGAACGACGGCCTTCGCCGCAAGGCCAAGTGGGTTGAGATGAAAAAATGGCTTCGCCGTTTGCGCGCTCGAAAAACTTTCAGAACCGAGCTTCCGAGGAATTGTCTCGTAGAGGTTTTCATCAGCGGATTCAAGGAACACTTCAAGACCCTTCGCCCAGGACATTTCACCGATCGTGAGCTGCTTCTCGAGGGCCTCGAAGCGCACAAAGACCAGTTCCTGCTTGGCCCGCGTGCAAGCAACGTAGAAGAGGCGCTTCGACTCCGCGAAATCCTTCTGTCGCGCCAGCGCTTTCTCGAACTCAAACTGCGGCGTCGGGAGCTTCTTGCGGGACGCAGCCTCCGCGACCCAAAGAGCAGCACCGGGAATGGAACCGATCCAATCCTGGCGTGGTCTTGAGAATCCGTTCGTGACAAGGCCCGCGACCACGACGACGTCGTACTCAAGGCCCTTCGATCCGTGGGACGTCTGGATGATCACGCGATGGGGATTTTCCCCAAACCTAAAATCCGCAGACCAGTTCTCACCACCCTTTTGGCGGATCTTGAGAGCAATAAGTTCGAGATCGCTGCCACTCAGTTGGAGTATCTCGCGCAGCTCCTGCCAATTCCCGGAGTACATGCTGTTCGAAATCCGCAGGCGCGCCAGGAAGAGGTCGAAGGCGAGCGTCGTCCCGAATGCCTGGACATCAGTCGTAAAGCTTTCAATGATTGATGATAGGTTCGCGGGGGGATCAATGCGAAGGAGCTGGAGATAGCCCGAGATCATAAAGATCGACCAGACTTTTTCCTTAAGACCCAGAACATCCTCTATGAGGCACAGTAAGATTCCAGAGATCGGATCGTCCTTAAAGGCGATTTTCGCCTGTGCCGTGAAACCGACGCCACGCTGGATCAGCGAGGTCATCAGAAGTCCCGCTGGTGCCAGGCGCTTGTAGAGAATTGCGATGGCCCCACCGAAGTCACTCGCAAGCTTCTCCCGCACGAACTCCGCGACGACTTCTCCTTCGGCTTGATTGATCAGGCGCGAAGTCCACTTTGGACTTTTCTTGTCTGCTTGGCCCTCGTCGACGTCCAAGATGTCCGGCAACTGAACACTTAGGACTTTCACCGCTCCCGCAGAAACTTCGGAGATCTCAGGGACTGTTTGCGATTCCATTTCAACCGCATGAGGATCATCGTCAACCCAACCGATCCCGAGAGGAAAGAGTCGGTGGAAGATTGCGTTATTAAAACTCACAATTTTCGATCGTGAGCGGTAGTTCGCTCGAAGTGGTAACGTTGTCACGCCGGCGCTTTTCTCGACGTCGAGAAAGACCTGGAGCTCTCCTCCGCGGAATCCGTAGATCGCTTGCTTAGCATCACCCACGCAGAATAGCCGCTGGCTCTGGTTCCGCGTGATGAGTCGCAGGACATCGTACTGAACGCGCGAGGTATCCTGAAACTCGTCAACGATGAAGTAGGTAAATTCCCGTGAGATCTTCTGGGCGACGAGCGGATCCCGCACACTCCGGAGCACGTGGTACTCCAGGTCACCATAGGTCAGTCCCTCCGTGACACTTAGACCGCGATCGATATAACGAACGAGTTCATGCAGCGTTCTGAGCCACGGTAGGATGCGGCCTTCGAAGTGCGCCTCATAGGCCGCGTAACTCTCAGACCAATTTTTTATCGAGTCTTTAAAATCTCTCCACGCATCGAAGTGCGCACCAACGAGGTCCTTGGAACTTCCGAGAACGAGCCTCGTAGAACCGACGTCGGACCGAGCAAAGTCTCCCCAGTCTTTTACATCCTGCCATGTCCGAAGTTCTTTTGGGCGCTGGTTCAGGGCGTCCGCCAAGGCGACCCATTTATTATTTTTTTTGCGAGCTTCCTCCGGAACGTCGATCGCATCAAGCGAGAGAAAGCGGAACCATCCAGCGACCGTGACGAGCTCCTGGGCGAGCCAGTCGAGTTTGGACGGGTGAGCATCGTTCGGCTCAAACTGCATCCAGGAGTCCCGCAGCGAGGGATCATTGAAGATATCATGTAATGTCTGTGCGAGCGCCGTTCGGTTCATGGCCGCGTCCCGGGCGGCTTCAGCGTCGAGCTTGTCCGAGCGCAGGTCCCACCAGGAATCAAAGAGCGCCATGATCTTCCGCTGCCGCGGCGGATCCATAATGATTTCTAGATCCGGCGGGAGCTCCGGGAAAAATCCGCGGCGGACGAGGCGGTAAAAAAAGCCATCGATGGTCGTGACCGTCAACCGCTCAATCTGAGACAGAGCTTCAAGCCACCAGGACTGCTCACTTTCCTCACACTCGATACTCTGTCGTTGAAAGCGTGCGGTGAGGCGCACCAAAATTTCACCGGCCGCGAGCTTCGTAAACGTCATCAACACGGTCGATGAGTAGTGCTCGCCAATAAAGTCCGTAAACGGTGTCGCGCGGGTCTTTTCCCAGTCTAAACGCCACTGGCGCGTGAGGTAAATCGCATGCTCAACAAGGACGAAGGTTTTGCCAGATCCAGCTCCTGCCTTCAGCAGGACTCCTCCGCGATGCTCGATCGCCGGTCTTTGCTCTGCGTTTGGCGTACTCATTCTTCCACCTCCGTTCCTTTCGGGCACAGAGGCCTAAGCGAACAAAAATCGCAGACTGCCGTGTCGCGAACGTCGGGGGCGAATCTCTCTTCTTCAACCAAGCGCTGAATCTGCGTCGTCTCAAAGGTTTCGTACGTTGCAACGTCCTCCCAGGGTGACTCCCAGGATTTCGCCCACCCAGGGACGTGTTGCTCAATCACTGCTGCGACGTCCGACGAACACGCGAGCCAGGACTTCTCGATGTCCTTAAAGAAAAGATACCCGATGGCGACCTTCGAGCTAGCCCGAAGAATCCCCTCCGCACGGAGGTCATTAAGGTAGAACCACAGCTGTATCTTTGGATACTGATCAGACCATTCAGTAAAACTCGGGTTCTGGCCTTTCGAGCGCTTGAAATCGATGAGGAAAATTGTCTCGCCGAGGATTCCGAGACAGTCGATCGACCCGCTTCGCTTGGGGCCCATGAGAGGGCGCTCAAAGTTCAGTTCCAGCCCAGGGAAGGCCATCGTCAACTGGCGCAATCGGACGAGGCCGTTCGTTGCATAAAGGACAGCTTCGCTTATAGCCGCTGCCTTTAATGGTGGTGAGAGACGCGCAGATCCCGAGCGGGCCTCGATCAAGTCTTGGGCAGTTCGCCGCATTCGATCGAAGTCGGACCAAAAGTTTTCGCCGTTTGACCAGGCAAGCGCGAGAAGTTTGTGCTCAACGTCCCCGATCGCCATCGGATCAAGTTCAAGTGTGGGCTGGAACCGAGGAACAATTTTTTGAATCCTCTCCGCGTAGTATTTCCGAGGGCAATCAAGGAAATCCTGGAGACGTGAGGCAGAGATTAAGTCTGGAAGCGGAACACGTCCCAGAGGAGCGGCAAACAGATCCTTCGAGTCCACTGTGGCCGCGACTGCTCGCGGCGCCATGGAGGTCGTGAGCTCCGTTTCCTCGAAGATTTTTTTCCAGCCGAGATCGTGCTTCAGGAGGCCCTCCTCGATTAGCAACGACAAATCCTGTCGATTGAGCAACTCGAAGAGTTCGGCTTTCACGAACAGAAACTCGAGCTCGGGACGGCGAACTGGGCCGAGCTTCGCAAGCTGCTGCTCCATCTCAACCGAGAATGGTCGATAGTCGCTCTTGATCCCACCGAGCGAACTGTCAATGCAAAGAACGGCAGGCCCGGACGAGGGTAACAATTGAAGGTCCTTGAGCGTTAATAGATCGACGACGGGCTCGTGATGCATGATCGGCACCATGCTATTGCGAGGAGAATCCATCGCCACCACTTCTTTGAGAAGTTGCAGCAGAAAAAAGTCCAACGGCTGCCGTTCAAAGAGTTCAGGTTTTTCTTGGAGCACCTGCTGCGCTAACTGCAGCACCGCCAGCTCTCGAGAGAGACTAAAATCTTTCGCCGCTACAATCTGAGCTCGGTCCTGTTCGATCCAACCCACAAGCTCTACGGCAGGAAGCGTTTCCAGCACACGAGTAAGACGCTTCTCCCAGCGCAGGAAAACCACGTCTCGGGCTTCGGAGAGGATATCGACGGACCGCTTAACGAACACTTCGGCAAAGGGAAACTCTTGCAAGTGACCGTCTGTTAAATTCTTTGTTCCAAGAATAATTGCGGCGCGCCCTTGAGTTTTCTGCTTCCATTGCCGAAGGGCATCTCCGAGGCTTCCGCCCACATAACTCGTCGCTGTAAGTCTGCGCTTCTCTAGCTCAGGCTCTCCCGTATCCGTGAATTGCTTTGATAGCATCTTGAGCGCCTGTGGCCAGTCGAAGACGTGCGAGTGGCGCTCGACGATCCGTGGCACTGGAACGATGATCCGTTGCCGCAGAGATAGGGCTTCGAAGAAGGAGAGCTGCGCTGGGGTAAGGAAAGTGAAGCCGTCGAAGATGACGGTCGATCGATCGTCCCACTGGATCTCACCGACGGTCCGTAGAAGTGCCGTGAGCTCGAAGAGTGCTGCGTGCTCATCGAGAATCCCCGTCGTGCGGCATGCCTGGTGGAAGAGCTGTGCCATCCCGGCGACGAGGTCATCGAAATTCGCGATGATTTCATCCGGAAGCTCGGGCGTATCGGTGTAGGCACGGAGGTCAGAAAAAACCTGATACGCGGATTTAAATCGACCGTAATCGAGCTTCTGTCCATCGGGGTGGAGGTGACGAAAGGCGTTCAGGTGCAGGAGCAGACGCGACTTCCGAAGTGCTCCCTTCCCCGCGAGCCCTGCGAGCGTAAACATGTCCTGCGTAAAGCGACTCAACGTCACGACATCAGTCAGCGGTCGGTGTGACCAGCTGGAGCGCAAAGCATCGGCCCTCGCCGGAAAAGGCGTGACGAAGATGACTTTTTGATCAACGGCCAGATTCTGCTGGAGATATTCCTGCAAACCACGCTTCGTTGCGTAAGTTAAAAGCGTTAACATCGTGGGGTATCATACGCCTGAAAGTACTGACAATCCCACTTGAATTAGCGTATTAAAATATGATGTTAAAACCAAGCCGCCTCTACAGCTTCCTCGACAGCAAGAATGGTATTGCTCTGCATTTCTTGGACGGTCAAAAGCTTATTAATGACTTAGCCCTCATTCATCCGTTGGCGGGTCCGGGGTTTGCATTTTTCCGAGACATGGTTTTAAGTTTTATGCCGCTCATCAGCTTTCTCAAGGCTGGTGAAAACCTTGGGATCTACATCGATAGCGAAGAGCCGTATTTCCGTTTGAAGATCGAGACAAGCTACGTCGGTCAAACGCGCACACTCCTTCTCCCCGAGCAGTTCTCTGAGTTTCCGATCAATCTTACCGGCGCCGCACGAGTGACGAAGCAGTTCCCTCATGGACGCTCGGCGTACACCTCCGTGGTGAACTTCCATGACACTCCCAGCAAGGAAGTGGTCAACAACATCTTGAAGACATCCTACCAAGCAAACGCCGAAATCGTCCTCTCGGAGATGGCAGATCAGAGTGTCCTCGTGATAAAGCTGCCCGCTGTTAACGTCAATAGTACACTCGACGATGAGACCGAGAGCCTCGCGACCTTCTTGAAGGGCCACAAGTCGTTTTTCCACAACATCTTCGACGAGAACCACAACGACGTAGAGTCCGTCGTGAGGGCCTTCGAGGACAGCAACTTTGCCTACCTCTCGAGCAAGCAGGTCGATCTCTTCTGTCCCTGCTCAAAGGACAGAATGGTCGGGAACCTGAAGCTCATGTTCCTCCAAGATCCGGAGGCGCTCTTCGCTGGAAAAGAGACTCTCGAGGCGAAGTGCGACTACTGCAAGAAGACCTACGAGATCTCGCGCTCCGACCTGAGCTCCCCGTTCTCAAACGGTCCGATCAACTAGTTGACGAACGGGTTAATGACCTTGAGCTCGAGGCCCTGCTGCCGCGGGCCGCTCAGAATCCGCTCGAAGAGTTGCGCTTCTTCGTAGAACCCACAAAAGTTTTCAGCGCGTGCCCCCTCCGCGAACACCGGTACCGAGAGCTCTCCTCGACGGGCCATCGCATGCGCACCCTTCAAGTCGAATTGCTGCCACTCATTTCCTTCGGCAGGAAAATCGACATCCACTGAGGCCGCACCAGAAACAATCACGAGCAAGTCTTGATTCGCCTCCGTCAGCCGATAGAAGGATTCCACGGCTTTATCAATCTCTCGTAGCGCCTCTCGGGTCTGGTTTATGTTCTGCTGGTCAAGAGAATGCTTAAGCGAGAAATCTCTCACAATGAAAATGTGTCGGCCGGAGTTCCTCGAAAACTGCGCGTAGATCGAATTGAGGGCCGTGGGAAGTGCGGAGCCGCAGCCCGAAGCTCCGCAGGTCTTATCCCAATACACTTTCCCGGGTTGATACGTTTGCGGTACCACTGGCAGATAACTTTCGGCTCCCATTGGCATACTGGACCGCATGCTCCAAACGGTGCTCTCTCCGAGGAACCCCTGCCCTGATCCTTCGCAAGACTTAGATGCGAGGAGGCTTTCTTCGTTTCTCGCATCAATCTCCAGGATGCCGGACTTGTATCCGTTCGTACTTAAGTAAGACCAGATGGGCCTGCGATTCCAGTCCTCGCACTTACCGGTAATATCTTTTTTTCCCGTGATCTGACTAAGCATCGCTTGCTGCGCAGAAGGCCTCAGCGTATACAGATTGAACGACCATGCCTGCCCCAGGCACATGGCGTTCTCCATCGCTGCGCGGTCTGCGACTGTCGGAAGACTGAAGCGCAGCATCGCGATTTGCTCGTGATCAAGGCCTGCGATTTGGAACCAAACGATCTTGCTAGGCTGACGACCGAACTGATGCCGTCGCATATTCAGGCTTGTCACCTGTGCACACCCCACCATCAGTAAGCAAAGAATGATCCCCTTCACGCTCGCACCTCGCTGCTTTCCGCTGAAAAAACACGCAGGGAATTTTTCACCATAAAGGCATTCACGATTCGATGCGTGAGGATGATCCAGATGGCCAAGCAAACCTGCGCTCCCACCAAGATACCGGCCTTGATAAAAATCCAATAGGCAAATGCGACTACCGCCTGGGTCAGAGCAACGCGAGCGACGTAACGCTGCTCGCGATAGTGATACAAGATCAAAACGCTTCCCGTTAACCAGCCGACGAGAAATATCACTAAACCCGCATCTAGGCCCATCGCATGGCCCGCGAGGGCGCCAAGAATCGGTACTCGCCACAGGACCTTTCGATGAAGCTGAGTCGGGTGGTCAAGGATTCCGAGCCAAACAAAGGCAGGCCACGCAGCGCCCATGGTGGCGAGGAGAACACCGTAGATCGACGGATAGTAGAAAACCCAGTGGATGCCATACCAGGCAAGGGCATCTGTTAGGAGCATCAAACTAAAGCAGCTCAAAAAAAGCGTTCCGAGAGTCCGGACGGTATCCCGAGGAAGCCCAAACTGAACGACGAGAGCAACGACGTGGGTCAGACACAGAATCACGAGAGCGATCTGACCAAAAAAAAGGAAAGAACTGTTCATCTTGGCGCCTAAAATAAAGTAGTATGATGATTATAAATATTTTTTTTCAGATGTCTTAAAGTCTTTTGCTGCAGAGAGTAGCACTGACGGTTTTTTCGGGAGGCAGAATGGATGCGAGTGTAGAACTGAGCCGCGAGATTATGTGGAACATCCCCCTGTGGATGAAGGTGGCCATGTACGCCGCCCTCGCCGTTGCCAGCGGTGTGTTTCTTAAGGGACTCCACGAGAAGTACGTCTTCGTTATGCAGGGCCGCCCCTTCAAGGAACTTCTTCCAAAAGAACTCAACTTCAAAAATTTCTTGAAGACGATCTTCTTTCAGGGCAAGGTCACGCGCTCACCGATCGTAGCGGTGTACCACACGCTCATTTTCTGGGGCTTCATCACACTCCTTATTGCGACGGAGTTCGTCGCGATCCACACAGACACACCATTTAAGATCTTCAAGGGACCTGTCTACCAGATCGTCTCCCTCATCGCCGACATTGGAGGCTTAGCAGTGCTCATCGGTATCGCCATCGCCTACTGGCGTCGCTACGTCCAGAAGCCGGACTACCTAAGCGCAACAAAGCCCAAGCAAGAGCTCTTCATGTACGGCATGCTGATCGTGTTGATCGTCATCGGCTACTTCCTTGAAGGAATCCGCCTCCACGGCACGAACATGCCCGTCGAAGAAAAAATCTGGTCGCCGATTGGATGGATGGTGGGTGCCTGGATCTCGAACTTCGGTGTGACCGACGAAGCCTGGGCGACTCTTTACCGCGGCATGTGGTTCTTCCACATGATCAACACGATGTTCTTCGTGGCGGTTATTCCCTATTCCAAGTTCTTTCACATCATCGCCATTCCCCTCTCCGCGGTGCTCACGCCAGCACGCCGGGGTGCGGTCTTGCAGCCGATGGACTTCAACAATGAGAACGCAGAAACATTTGGTCTGAGCAAGACGAGCGAGCTGACCATCAAAGAGCGCTTCGATACACTCGCTTGCGTTGAGTGTGGCCGCTGCACGCAGGTGTGCCCCGCAAACCTCGCCGACAAGCCCCTCAACCCTAAGACCATCGTCACGAAAATGCGTGACACGCTGATGGCTAACCCGGGCCAGGACGTGAACCTCTGGGAGAATCCACTTTACGCGTCGAACGAGCTCGACTCGTGTACGACCTGTGGTGCTTGCATGGAAGAGTGTCCGTCGAACATCGAACACGTCCAGATCATCATGGATCTTAAGCGCTACAAGGCGCTCACGCTTGGCGACCTTCCACCGGCCGCTGCGGACGCGACGAACAAGGTGAAGAAGAACGGAAACCCGTGGGGCATCGCCCAGGAAGATCGCTTCAACTGGGCCCAGGGCCTCGACGTTCCGGTCATCGAAGCCGGCAAGAAGGTCGACTTCCTCTACTACGTCGGCTGCGCCGGCTCCTACGACGGCTCGAACCAGAGGGTCGTGAAAGACACGGTCGCGCTGCTCAAGAAGGCGGGCGTGAGCTTCGCCGTCATGGGGAAAACGGAGAAGTGCAACGGAGACCCGGTCCGCCGCTTCGGCGACGAGTACTCGTTCTACGAGATCGCCATCGAGAACATCGCGAACATGCGGCAGTACGAGTTCGGGAAGGTGGTGACCCACTGCCCGCACTGCCTCCACACGATCGGAAAGGAGTACGCCAAGTTCGACGACGGTGCGTTTGAGACGGTTCACCACACGGAGCTCCTCGCAGAACTTCTCCGGACGGGTAAGCTCAAGCCAGAGAAGGCACTCAACGAGGAGTTGACCTTCCACGACCCGTGCTACCTTGGTCGTCACCATGATCAGTACGATGCACCGAGAGACGTTCTGACGAGTATCCCGGGCCTCAAGCTCAAGGAAATGGAGAAGAACAAAGACAAGGCCCAGTGCTGTGGCATGGGCGGCGGCAACATGTGGTACGAACTCCCAGAAGGACACCACATGGCCGAGAATCGCCTGGCACAAATCGGTGAGGTCTCCTCGACGAAACTTGCCACATCATGCTCGTATTGTATGATTAACTTCAACTCCTCTAAGGGCACAGTTAAATCCACGGAGAATCTGCAAGTTGAAGACGTGGCCTCATTGCTCGCTAAGTCCGTTCTCTAAGTTCCTTACGGGGATCGCCGCAGTTGTAACTCTGACTGCGGCATCCTCGTCTTTTTCCCAAACTGCACCTCTCGAAGCCCCGACATCTCTCCGCTACCCCGGCGTCTACGAGAGTTTCGAGAAGATGATTCAGTTCGACGAAACGCGCTTCGAAACGAAGTCCGCCGAACTCGCAGCAGCAAACAAAACACTCGGAGAAATCAAAGACATCAACGCCATCGACGTCGACCCCGACTTCATGAACTCGTTGATCCTCAACTCGCCGGCGGGGTACCTGCGGCTCGCGGGCCGTGATCGGTGTGCGTTCTACGACACGCTCATCACCGATCTCCTGAAAACGAAGGAAGGGAAAGTCTCTCGCGTCTTCATTCAATACCAGGACCAAGACGGCCAAAATATTTCCGCCATCGTTTCGAAAAAGGACTTCCTCGAAAAGGTCGTCTACCAGTCCTGCCCAAAGACAAAAGACATCATCGCGAAGTTCCAGATCAAGGTGATAGACCAGACCATCAAAGCGACGAACTTCGACGTCCCCAACAACCGAGAGCAGTGCGAGTTCGTCTTCAACACGTGGAGCGATGATCCGCACACGCCCTACTGGTGTCAGATCCACGAGCTCATCGCCGAGACCGATCGCTGGGCGAAGACGCCAAGCTTGCGCGATCCTGCTCAGAAGAAAGAGCAAGACACTCGCGTGGCGATCGCCCGGATCCTAAAGACTAAGCTGAGCGACAACCAAAGAGACTTCATCCAAAACTTCTGCTCGCACGCAAACAACAGCAAGCTCTTCTGCGACGAGTTCTTCAGCACGAACTTCTTCTCGAAGATCCTCGACGGGACCAAGCCCGACATCTACGTCAAAGACATCTGCCAGACGAGCCTCGGGAAAACCGCTTGGTCTCCGGCGGTCCTCAAGGAGTGCGTCCGCAAGCTCAAAGACGAGCAAGACGCCTGCTTCTTCGGTGCCTTCGAGACCACGGGTCTCTCGCCGAGGCCCCGCTGTGATCACCTGTCCCTCGCGCTGAACTATTCGGCGCTCGAAGCCACTTACGACGACTGTCCTCGCTACTCGGACCAGCAAGCCGTAACGAACGTTTCGCGCATAATCCGTCACCTGGACCGGCCACCAGTCCTCCCAACGCAAGGCTTCTGCTCGGCCGTGAGTGCGGGAACCGTTTTTGAGTTCAATCGTCGCTTCGGGAACGAAGACCAGTGGCAGGCCGCGGTTTGCTACTTCGATCGTGTCGAGGAGAAAGAGCGCTGTCTTCCCGTCTTTTACGGTGACTACGGATCGTCGGCTGCATCACTGACCTCGGTCGTCGCGGAAGTTCTCTATCGAACAAAAGGCGCCGGAAAGGACACGAAGTGCAAGATCATTCGTCAGAGCGATTGGAACCCGACCCTCCTCGAGTATCGCTACGGATGTCAGATCCTCGTTGATGAAAACAACTGCGGCATGGGCCAGTGTGCTCACAAGGTCATGCTGAACGAGAAAGAAATCAAGGGCATCAAAGTTCGCGAAGGCCTCCCCTTCGATTACTTTCCGACGAACCTCACAAACGAGAAGTATAGTCAGACCTACGTGCTTCAAAAAGATGCCCAAAAGAAGATGCTGGCGATCACAACGCTCACGGGTCTACAGAACTTCTTCAAGCAGCACACCATGGGAATTCTCCACGGAGTCGGCTGCGCAGAAGATCTTCTACCGAGCTTTTTCCGAAAGACGAGCCTAAACCAGTGTAGCCCACTGCCGTTCATCGTCGACGGAATGATTGCCGACGGAGACCGAATTGTCCTCGTGACCCGCTCCGCTGCGGACAGTCTCCAAGCTCCGCGCCTCATCTCCTGGAGCCTGATCTTCTCTGCGGTCAAGACGTATCAGTTCCACAACCCAATTCGCCAATGGACGTTGCATGGAATTTACTAAGCACTTGATCTGCGGCCTTCTCCTCGTAAGCTTCCCCGCACTGGGGAAGATCGAACTCCCACGCTTTGCCGCAAAGTTCGCCGTTGAAAACATTCGCTTCATGACCCAGGATGGCCGCTTCAGCTACACTCAGAAACGCTCTGGTGCCTTGACCCTGTCGACGAGCTTTAAGAGCACTGACGTCATCGAAAGTGCTCCGGGGACGAACTACTATGTGACAGCGACGAGTGCGCGCAAAAAAGTTCTCGTCGAAATCGAACGTGACTGGCATCGCAACATGGACCTCACAAAGCTCCATGACATTCAGGTGGGGACCTTCAACGGCACGCAGTTCAATTCCATTGGACGAGGCCGTGCGGCGCGACTCCATCTCGATGACGAGTGGGCCTCGTGGTTTGACCCTAAGGAAAAAGTCATTCACGTGCAGCGCCTGAAAGTCGCCGACGACCACCACGTGATTCGCCTCGGGAAGAAGCACAACCCTTTCTTCATTCCGGACGTCGTCATGGTGGATGCTAACACAATCCTTTACACGGACATCAACGACAAGGGCTTCGCCGCAGTCCTCGCCTGGAACATCCGCGACCGAAAGATGACCGTCGTCCAAAAAGCAACCGCCAGCGGTACGCGCATGGAGCTGTGCCGGCAGAGTAACTACGTTGCTCTCGGGGACTTCTCCTACGAGGACGCGAACCGCGGTTCCTCGATCTCGGTCATGGCCTGGACCGATCGGCCAAACCTCGCAGGCTTCACGTCCGTCTACCGAGTTTCTGATAACGACATCGGTAACATGCTCTGTGCCCCGGGCAAGATCTGGTTCGTAAAGACCATGTCAGAGGACCGGAAGCTCAATACGCGGATCACCGAAGCCGTGAGCCTCGACCTCGCGACGACGAAGATCACGGCCGCGAGCGAGCTCGAGCGCGTTACCCAGCTGATCGACATGGACGGACGGATCCTCCTGCCCTACCGCGACGAGATCTACGTGCTCGAGGGCAGTGCCGGCTCGAACACCGAGGTCCTCAAGACACCGACGCGAGGCAAACCATGAAGCTCACTCTTCCTCTTTTGCTCCTCTGTGCGACGAGTGCCTGGGGCTTTAACAAAGACTTCACGATCGTCAACGACCGTGCTCCCCTCGAATTCCGACTGATGTTCGAAAGCATGAAGTACGCGCTTAAAGAGGTTCCCGAGCAGGTCCGACTCATCGTCCTCGCCCAGCACATCAACAAGGGCATGGGCCCACTGAAGAAAGACCAATCCTTCTTCTTGCTCAAATCCGAAATCTACAAGTCACTGCTCGAGTGGCCTCATCCACAGACTCAATTCCAGGTGGGGAGCCACACCCTCGAGCGCATCCAGACCAACATGAAGGCAAGTCAGGCGATCTATACGCCCTTCTCGATGTGGGTACTGGAGTCTCTGATTGCAGATCTAAAGACCTATCAGGCCCAGGGCCTCCTGGATCTGACTCCCGCACAAAGAAGTACACTCTCGGCAGAAAAAACACAGCAGTACCTGAAGCTTCAAAAGATCCTCAAGTACACCCGCGGTTGGCTCGAGCAAGCTGACACTGTCTCGGCCAAGGACTTTAATCTCCTGACAGAAGACCTTTCTTGGAAAACCCTCGAACGCGTCAAAGAGCGCTCTGCACTTTTTCGTCGCTTCTCGTCAAAAGCGATCCAAGATTCGAATGAAAATACCTTCAACATCCCTGAGCAAGGTATGCCCCAGATGGCCGTACCAAAATCTGCGATAAAAATCGAGGAGACACCTAAGACTCTCGCTGAAGAAGGCCAGGAGCAAAAGACCGAGGCAGAGGCTGCGGTAGAGAGTATCCAAGTCGACTCCAGCGCTATTCCGGCCGATGCACTTTCCGAGGCGATCGATAAGATCGAAGCTGAAGCACCTGAAAAGTCCTCCGAAGGTTTAAAGTAGCTCTTGGCGAGGCGCGCCAATTATAGCGTGATCGCTCGCTCTAAGGTACTATCCAAGAGCTAGAAATCCAGATCAAAGGTATGGCATGGCCCTCTCAAAACTTCCCTATAAAGGGACCCGCGATTTTTTTCCACCAGACATGCGCCAGAGAAACTTTCTGTTTCACAAGATGCGTGAGATCGCTGAACTCCATAGCTTTGAAAACTACGACGGCCCCATGGTGGAAGAGGTCGAGCTCTATCTCGCCAAATCCGGCGAAGAACTCATCAATGAACAGATCTACTCCTTCGTCGATCGCGGAGAGCGCAAGGTTGCCATCCGCCCCGAGATGACGCCGACCGTGGCACGCATGGTGGCGCAGATCCACCGCGAACAGAGCAAGCCCATTCGCTGGTTCTCGATCCCGAACCTCATGCGCTACGAGAAGCCGCAGAAGGGCCGACTGCGCGAGCACTGGCAGTTCAACTGCGACATCTTCGGTGCTCCAGAAGGCCTAGGTGAAATCGAGATCCTCCAGGTGGCGACAGGACTTCTTAAGAGCTTCGGAGCCTCCCATGAACACTTCGAAGTCCTCCTCAATGATCGTCGTGTTGTCGACGCCGTGTTCAAGCAGCTGCTGCGCCTCGACGATGCGCAAGCGCTCAAGCTCTACAAGGTCATCGATAAGTCGAAGAAGGTGTCGAGCGAGGCCCTCGATAAGATGATCGCTGACATCATCACTCAAGAGACTACCCGCGCTCACTTCAAGGAGTATCTCAAGCTCGATTCAATTCAAGCGCTCCAGAGTTTCCTCGAGCGCTATGGTCTCAAGGACGCTGCCGCGGGCTTCCTGCGCTTCGCGGAACGCCTCCCGGCCTCGGGCCTTAGCAAGTTCGTCGTCTACGATCCGACCATTGTTCGAGGCCTCGACTACTACACAGGAGTGGTGTTCGAGATCTTCGACAAGAGTCCAGATAATCGCCGTGCCATCTGTGGCGGCGGGGCGTTTGCGAACTTGCTCCAGATCTTCAACGAAGAACCACTCGCCGGCGTAGGTTTCGGTCTCGGTGACGTGACTCTCGCCGACTTCCTCACCACCCACGGACTGATGCCGAAGTTCGAAAAGCCAGAGATCGATCTCCTCATTGCCTACGTCGACTCGAAGGCCGAAGCCGCCGCCTTCGAATTGAGTCGTGCGGTGCGCTCTCTGGGAGTTAAGACCGAGCTCTACCTCGGTGAAGCGAAACCAAAGAAAATCTTTTCTCATACCGAAAAACGCGGACACCGTGCAGTCATTATGATCGGCTCGAACGAACTCGAGTCAGGCGAGGTTGAAGTCAAGCGCCTCACTGATCAGGAGAAGGCCCGTGTGAAGCTCGATCGCCCGCAAGACATCCACCGATTCCTGGAGACGCTCTAATGGAAAACCTCATCGACAAAACCTACGACCCGAAGGCCGCTGAAGACAAGTGGTACGCGCGCTGGGAAAAGGACGGCTGCTTCAAGCCGAAGAAAGGCAAGGCCGGGAAGACGTTTTCTCTCATCATGCCGCCGCCCAACGTGACGGGTAAGCTGCACATGGGCCACGCCCTCGATGCCACAACTCAAGATGCACTGATTCGCTTCAAGCGCATGAAAGGCTTTGAGACTCTCTGGATCCCAGGCACGGATCACGCCGGTATCGCTACGCAATCTGTTGTAGAGAAGCTGATTCAAAAAGAAGAAAAGAAAAATCGACACGAGATTGGCCGGGACGAATTCCTAAAGCGCATCTGGCAGTGGAAAGAGCAGTACGGCACGGAGATCGTCAATCAACAGAAGAAGATGGGCGTCTCCTGTGACTGGGACTACTCGACCTTCACCATGGACGAGATCCCGAACAAGGCCGTCCGAAAGTTCTTCGTTCACATGTACAACGAAGGTTTGATCTACCAGTCCGACTACATCGTGAACTGGGACCCGAAGCTCCAGTCGGCGATCTCGGACGCAGAAGTCGAGCACAAAGAAGTGAAGGGCTTCTTCTACCACCTCCTGTACAAGGTCAAGGGCTCCGAGGACATCCTCGAGGTCGCGACCACCCGCCCGGAAACGATCTTCGCCGACACCGCCGTGGCCGTGCACCCCGAAGACGAGCGCTTCAAGCACCTCATCGGTTTGACGGCGATCATTCCGATCTGCAACCGTGAGGTCCCGATCATCGGCGACGAGCACGTCGACATGGAGAAAGGAACCGGCTGCCTCAAGGTTACACCGGGCCATGACTTCAACGACTTCGAGATCGGAAAGCGCCATGGCCTCCCGATCATCAACATCCTGAATCCGAACGGAACCTTTAACAGTTCAGCCCCCGAGATCGAGGGCCTGAAGGTGAAAGACGCGCGCGAGAAAGTCGAAGCGATCCTCAATGAGTTGAGTCTTCTCAAAGAGAAGAAGCCTCATACCCACCAGGTCGGACACGGCGAGCGCAGTGACGCCGTCATCGAGCCGCTCGTTTCGAAGCAGTGGTTCCTGAACGTGCGTAAGATGGCCGAAGACGCCGTCGCCGCCGTCGAGTCTGGTGCCATGACTTTCTATCCGAAGGGCTGGGAGAATACGTACTTCTCGTGGCTGCGCGAGCCGAAGGACTGGTGTATCTCACGGCAGCTCTGGTGGGGCCACCAGATCCCGGTGTTCTACTGCCTCGGCTGCGGTCACCAGTGGGCCAGCGAATCAGATCCCAAGCAGTGTCCGCAGTGCAAGCACACGGAGCTCAAGCAAGACCCGGACGTCCTCGACACGTGGTTCTCGTCAGGTCTCTGGCCACTCTCGACGCTAGGCTGGCCCGATGAAAAGGCCATGGCACAGAAGCGCTTTAATGACTTCTATCCCACAGCGACGCTCGTGACGGGCTTCGACATCATCTTCTTCTGGGTCGCCCGGATGATGATGATGTGCCAAGAGATGACCGGGAAAGCACCGTTCGCGCACGTCTACGTTCATGCCATCGTTCGTGATAAGCACGGCAAAAAAATGTCCAAGTCTTTGGGGAATGGCATCGATCCGCTCGATATGATTGCGCAGTACGGAGCGGACGCCATGCGCTTCACTCTGGCCGCAGGCTCCGGCTACAACCGGAACCTGAACCTCGATCCCGAGCGCATCGAGGGCTACCGCAACTTCATGAACAAGCTCTGGAACGCTTTCCGGTTCATCCAGCCGCACCTTGAGCTCGCCTCTGACGAACTTCCACCCAAGGACCAGTGGCACTTGCATGACCGCTGGATTCTTGCTGAGCTGAACACGGTCGCGGGCCGCATGAACGACGCCATCGACGAGTACCGGTTTGATGATGCGAGCTCTGCCATCTACCAGTTCGTCTACGAGAAATTCTGCTCGTGGTACATCGAACTCTCGAAGAACATCTTGAACGGTAACAACGAAGCGGCGAAGCGCCAGCGGGCGTCCGTCTTGAAGTACGGCTTCCGTCAAATCATGAAGCTCCTCCACCCGATAACTCCCTACATCACAGAGGAACTCTGGTCACATCTCGGAGGTAAAACTCTCCTGGCGACCGAGAGCTACGCAGAGTTCGATCCGCACTTGAGCGACGACCGCGTGGCAGACCTCATGAATCGCTTCATCGAAGTCGTCACCGGCATTCGGAACATCCGCCAGAGCATGAACATCAAGCCGAAGGACCAGATCGACGTGCGCCTTTTCACGGATGACAAGAAGTTCGCAAAGTTTCTCTACGACTCGCGCCACTTCCTCGGAGACCTCGCGGCAGTGAAATCCGGAACGATCCGCGAGAAGAGCGCTGAGAGACCAAAACGCTCAGCTTCTATGGCCACGACACACACAGAAATCTGGCTCCCGCTCGAGGGCCTGGTCGACATTGAGGAACAGATCAAAAGAGTGCAGAAAGACATCGAGAAGACGCAAGGTGATTATCAGCGCGTCGAAGCGAAACTTTCGAACAGGACTTTCGTCGACAATGCCCCAGAAGACGTTGTGGCCGATGTGAAAGAGAAAGCTCGTCAGTTTCAGGAGAAACTCCAGTCACTGCAGACCATGCTTGGACAGTTTCAGTAAGTTCTAGGGGGCGGCCCTTGGCACCCCCTAGCATTTTTCCTAGTGAGCGATTAGTCTAAATCCATGAGAAAACTCCTCTTCCTCGCTGCCTTCGTGTCTTCCACGTCCGTATGGGCGCAGTTGCGCTGCGTGGATAAACTGCTGCCGATCCCCAGGCCCTCAGGACTTCACCAGCTTGCCACTGGTGAGTGGACACCCGGCAGTTCGGAGTTCTTGACGACGGCCGATGCCGAGCGCGCACTGCGCTCGCTGCTGTTCGGAAAACTCCTCTGTCGAGAAAACGAAATCGAGTTCAAGGGCACAACTGTGTGCATGCCCGTCGACGCCACGGCACCAGAGTCACACAGCTGCTACGTGCCCTCGACCCTGGGTTTCTTCATCGTCACGCAAGACTACTCGAAGAACGCCAACGTCATCTTCCATCGTCAGAAGCGCGCACGTAACGACTAGAAGTAGAACATCTGCGACGTTTGATTAAACAGCGCCGACGCACTCACCTGTGCGCGAGGCTTAATCAGTGGAGCAGGCCCCGGCGTACCTGTCGCGATAGACGGGTCGCGGAGATCCATGAGCTGCCAGTTGGCGAAGAACGGGATCGGTGCATCCTTGCGCGGCTCACCGGTCTCATAGATCGCGAGTGTATCGGTCCCAAGATACGTCGCATAGGAGATGCTCGCACCGGCCCGCGCCACAAGACCCTTCGCATGCGAGAGCATCTTCCCAAGCTCAATCCAATTCGGATTAAGAAAGAGGTCGTACTTATTGGTCTTCGGCAACCTCTGGATTAGACGCTCGGCGAGGAGCGCCCCCTTCGCCTCTTCCTCGGAAAAGAAGAGCACGAAGCGCTTGCCCTCGTGCAGGGAAAAGTACTCGAACCAGAAGTCGTCGAGCTTAAGCGGATCGAAGGGCCAGAGGTCCACCGCAAGGTACGCGCCCTCTTCTTCTTTGTAGAACGGCGGCAGCTCCTTGCCTTTAACCTTCATCTGCTCGGGAATCCGGCGGTTCGTGAATTCCTTAAAGAGCGCGTAGTATTCTTCGCTGATGTGGTGTCCTGTGGGGCGCTTCATCGCGAGCGTCGTGAACCAGCGCTTCCAGCCCTCGGCGAAGGCGACGCGTTTCTTCGCGTTGAGGAAGTACCCGAGGGCTATCTCCTTGAGCGAATCACCGAGGCTAATGTAAATGTCTATTGCAGGGATCGTGAGGTTCACAGCAAAGCGGTGGGCGTCCATGAACGATTCTACTTCCTCTTCGTTCCACGGATGCCAGAAGCCTTCGAAGGGCAAAGCATAAAGCATTTCGATCTTATGCTCAGGACAGATGAAGTGCAGGTTCGCCTCCGGATACGCGTCCCGGATCAGATGCAGCATCGGGAAAGAGAGCATCCTCTCCTGTAGCGGGGCCGGCAGTTTAATCGCAATCGTTAGGCGATCAGATTTTGTTTCTGGCGTTTGTTCCATAGCACCGTGTAGTAGCTCGTCGCGATGGCCGGGACGAGAGCGTTGATAAAAGGAACGGCGATGAGAATCAGGAACATGAGTCCACTCACGAGGTTACTCGGAAAATTGGTGAGCATGTCCTTAAAACATTCTCCCGCGCTAAGCCCATGGCGTGACCAGGTATAGTCGAGATACTGCGACGACATGAGGAGCGCCAGCAGCACGATCGCTAGCGGATAGAAGACGGGAAAGAAATTCAAGACGGTTGCAAAAATCGTGATCAGCATGATCACGGCGATTTTCTTAAGTTCATTCTTGAGCGTCTTCCCGAGTCGAGAAAACACCGCTCCCAGAGTCGCCTGACGGTTCGCCTCCGGAGTGCCACCCGTCATTTTCTTTTCGATGCGTGCGCTGATCATGTCGTTGAAGGGCGCCGACACGATGCCGAGGCACAGCACGAAGGTCCAGTTGACCAATAAAAAAAAGAGAAACATCAGAAGGCCCGAGACGAGGTAGTACAAGATCAGGCCGGCCTCTTTGCTGATGATGTACTTCATGATCAGGACTTCGGCGCTCCCCATCCCACGCGTCAAGACGTAGCCACCGACCACGGCGTACACACCCAGTGCGATGATCGCTGGAACGATGAATAGGAAGAAGTTGATCGGATCCTTGAACAGGTGCCGAAGGGCCTCGGGCCAAGTCGAGAAGACGTGTTTCATTCCATACCTACATAGTGCTTAAATCGGAAATTCCAAATGGGCTCGAAGGGCCTGAGGTCTTCCGCCTTCTCCGGAACAGCGTTGACCAGCGCCTCGAACTCACTCCATTGTAGCCTGTCTTCGAGCAGCGGGGAGAGAATATGTAGCTCACGGCACTTGCGAAACTTTTCTCGGGCCTTGTTGATCATGCCCTGTGCCCCGATGAGTTTTCCCTCGCGGTAATGCACCATTGCAGCCGCCACCTGAATGAGGGCCCAATAGACGTATCTATGGGGATCCTGACGATCCTCAAGCCACACGTGCTCCAGCTCCTCGTGGCACTCCCAGTAGTGCTGAGAGTTGAAGCACTTAATGCCGGACATCATCTTTTCGAGATGTTCAGCATCGAAGGCCATTAGAAACCGCCGAGAATCGAAAGACCTGCATCGACGTACAAGATCTGACCAGTGACGCCACCGGAGAGCTCCGTCGTGAGATACACCGCAGTTCCGGCCACGTCGTCCTGAGAAACACCTTCTTTCATAGGTGCGATCTCTTCGACCTGTGAGAGGAGTGAGCGGAAGCCCGAAATACCCGACGCCGCGAGCGTCTTAATGGGCCCGGCGGAAATACAGTTCACTTTGATCTTGCGAGGACCGAGGTCGTACGCGAGGTAGCGTGTAGACGCCTCGAGAGCGGCTTTCGCCACTCCCATGACGTTGTAGTTTTTCACGACTTTCTGTGAACCGTAGTAGGTCATCGCCACAACAGACCCGCCGTCGTTCATGATCGGCTCGAGGGACTGGCACAGGCCCACCAGAGAGTACGCAGAGATGTCACATGCCATCAAGAAGCCCTTGCGTGAAGTCTGCAAGAATGGCTTTGAAAGGTCATCCTTATCCGCGAAGGCGAGCGAGTGAATCAGAATATCAAACGTGCCCCACTTCTCTTCAACGGTTTTACGAAGAGCCGCGTAGTGATCGTCTTGAGAGACGTCCATCTGAGCGATGAAATCTGCACCGATTTCCTGTGAAAGGGGTTCTACGCGCTTGTGAATAGCGTCGTTCATATAAGTTAGTGCCAGTGACGCACCTTGTGCTTTGAGTGCTTTCGCAATGCCCCATGCAATCGAGCGGTCGTTAGCGACGCCCAGAATGAGTGCTTTCTTTCCAGTCAGTAATCCCATGATGTCCTCATTTGTTCGGTTGACCCCGGTATGGTAGTTTTTCCTACACGAAAGAGCAAAGAGGACCACATGCAGAAAAAGCTGATTCCGGATTATATTGAGAAGCTCGAGGTCTACCAGGCAGGTAAACCGATCGATGAGCTCGCCCGCGAAAAAAATCTTACGCGCATCTCAAAACTCGCGAGTAATGAGAACCCCCTAGGCCCCTCACCCATGGCGATTCGAGAAATGACGAATATCCTCTGGGACTCGCACCGCTACCCGGACATGGCCGCTTACCAGCTCAAGAAGTCTCTGTGTGACCTTTATCGCCTGAAGCCAGAGAACATCGTCCTCGGCAACGGTTCCGAAGGCATCATGGGCTACATCTGCCGCGCCTTTCTCCAAGAAGGTGACGAAGTCATCACGGCCACGAACACCTTCATTGGCTTTCTCATCCTCGCGCGCTCTGTGGGTGCAAACCTCATCCAGGTTCCTCGCCGCTCCGACTACAAGTACGACGTGGAGGCGATGGCAAAGAAGATCACGCCGAATACGAAAGTGCTCTACATCGCAAATCCTGATAACCCCACAGGGACCTACATTACAAAGTCTGAGTTTGATTTCCTCATGAAGCACGTCTCGCCGCACACCATCGTCATCCTGGACGAGGCGTACTTCGAGTACGCTAAGGAGTGGCCGGACTACCCGGACTCCATGGATTACCGCTACGACAACGTCGTCACGCTGCGGACGTTCTCTAAAGCCTATGGCCTGGGCGGCGTGCGCGTCGGCTACGGCTTTGGCCACGACTACCTCATCGGTGCCCTCCACAAAGTGAAACTTCCCTTCGAGCCGGGCCTCGTGGCGCAGAAGGGCGCCTTCGGAGCGCTGTCAGATCGACCGCACCTTGACCGGACTTTGCATAATAATAAAGAGCGCTATCAAGACACCTGGGCGTTCCTCAAGCGACACGACTTCAACCCGATCCCATCGGTGTGTAACTTCATCACATTTAAGACTGGGAGCGAAGAGGCAAGCCTTGCTCTCTACAACGGTCTCCTCGATCACGGCGTCATCATCCGGCCGCTGCGCGCGAATCTCATGCCCGACCACGTGCGCGTGAGCCTTGGCACAAAAGACGAGATGAACCATTTCTTCGAAGCGATGGAAGCGGTTCTTCCCGACTACACGAAAAAATACGGCAGGGCCCACAAATGAAAATTTGCACCTACTCACGACAGACTGTCGCCGGCACAATTAAACGCCTCGGCATCATGGCGTCAGACTCGCTCATCGTTGATCCGAACTTCGTGCTTCAGGCACTCTACGAGAAAGAGGGCTACTACAACGCAGTCTCACGCGCGCAACACAAGCTTCCCTCCTCGCTTGCGGCCTTCCTCAAGATCTCCGACGCTCCCCAGGCCGAGCTCCAGGCCACGGTCGGTCACTACTTCAAGCTTGCTCAAGCCGGCGACCTCAAAACACTCTCTGGTGCGGACATCGCGTTTGATCTTAAAGACACCAAGGGTGTCGGCTTCGACGCTCCCTTAGACGAGATTGGCCTCTACCGCGATTTCTTCGTGCATGAAAAACACGTAAAAACAGGCTTCGCGAAACGCCAGGAAGAAATTCCCGTCCCATGGTTCGAGATGCCCGTGTACTACAAGGGTGCAACCACGGGCTTCATCGGCCAGGAAGCCACGATCCCATGGCCCAGCTTCTCTCAGCAGATCGACTACGAACTCGAGCTCGGCGTGGTGATTGGCCGTGACGGAAAGAACATCAAAGCCAAAGACGCCTACAAGCATATTTTCGGCTTCACCATCTTAAACGACGTCTCTGCGCGCGACATCCAACGCAAAGAGATGCAAGTGCGCCTGGGCCCTGCGAAGGGTAAAGACTGGTGCTCAGTGATCGGGCCCGTGATCGTCACCGCTGATGAGTTTGGCGCGAAGGATCCAGATCTCCTCATGACCGCATCCGTGAACGGTGTCGAGTGGTCGCGCGGCCGCTCGGGAGACGCGAAGTGGAGCTGGGGAGAAATGATCGAGCACCTCACGCGCGACGAATGGATCCGCGCCACGGACTTCCTCGGCTCCGGCACCGTCGGCACGGGCTGTGGCCTCGAGCTCGACAAGTGGATTCAACCCGGTGACGTGGTGGAGCTCGAGATCGAACGCATCGGAAAACTCAAGAACCTCGTCGGAACTCCGCAGAAGGATTAGTCATGGAAAACTTCAAAGCCTCTGGCACGTACACCAAGCAAGCGCACGTAAAAATCCCTGAAGGACACTACGAAGAGGAACATGGCCGCAAAGGTTTCTTTGGCCGCGTTTCGCACATCTATCACACGCACATGCCCACCGGCTGGACCAAGATCGACGGCGATCTGCTCCCACGCAATCTCCCACCGGTCTTCGATGAAGCAACCCTCAAGAATACGTTTACGAAGATCCTCTTCAACGGTGACGTTGAGGTCAGTCTCGGCACCTGGGATAAATCCTTCGACAACTTTTTCCGCAACGCCGACTTCGACGAAATGCTCTTCGTCCACGATGGGGCGGGGACGTTCGAGACGATCTACGGTCCCCTCGCTTTCAAAAAGGGCGACTACGTCGTCATCCCGCGGGGGACGACCTACAAGATGTACCTGACGACTCCCTGCAAGTTCCTCAAGGTCGAGAGTGCCAGCGAGTTCGAGCAGCCGACCCGCGGAATCCTAGGCCCCAACGCTCTCTACGACCAGACCGCGATCACAACTCCTGAGGCGGCCCACGGGAGCGAGCAAAACCATAAAGAATACACCATCGAGGTGAAGCGCCTTGGGAAGATCACGCGCGTGACCTATCCGTTTAACCCGCTCGACGCTTCCGGCTGGAAGGGATCGCTCTACCCCTGGAAGCTCTCGATCTACGACTACTGTCCGATAAATTCCCACAAATACCACATTCCGCCCTCGGGCCACACCACCATGGTGTGCAAGAACTTCGTGATCTGCTCTTTCGTGGCAAGGCCCCTCGAGCACGAGTCCGAAGGAGTGCTCAAGGTTCCCTTCTTCCACGCCAACATCGACTACGACGAAGTTCTCTTCTACCACGCCGGTGACTTCTTCAGTCGCGACAACATCGACGCCGGAGCGCTCACGTTCCATCCACAGGGCGTGCACCACGGGCCACATCCGAAGGCCTTCGAGCGCGGCTCGAAGAAAGAGTTCACCGACGAGTACGCGGTCATGATCGACACGCGCAATCCGCTGCAGATGACCGAGGAGTTTTCGCGGCTTGAAAACAAAGAGTATTGGAAGTCGTGGATGAAGCCCGTCTAGGACAGAATTTCAGCCTCTTACGCGCTAGACAAATATCAGTCAGAAGCTCGTAGGTTCTTACTTTGAGGTATAATAGTAACTTCACAAGGAGTGTCTCATGAAATTACTCGTTCTCCTCGCTACCCTCGCTCTCACGATGTCTGCCTTCGCCTGCCCCGGCGGTAAGGATAAGGAAGAAGAGAAAGACGGGCGCATCACGATCATTCGATAGTTTCCTATGATCGGAAGGGTGGACTGGCTCCGCCCTTCCTAATCAAAAACTTTGAAGCTATGCTTTGTGCATGACTTACCAGAGCTTCCCCACCGACGGCGCCTTCGCTGACAACTATAAGTTCCTCATCGGCAGCATCATTCCGCGTCCGATTGCTGTGATTAGCACCACGAACGTCGACGGCTCTTTTAACCTCGCACCGTTTTCGTTCTTCACGGCCGTCTCGGCGAAACCCATGGTCATCGCCTTCTCACCCATGGTCCGCTCGAAGGACGGGTCTCGCAAAGACACGCTCATTAACATCGAGCGCGAGAAGGAATTCGTCGTGAACTTCTGCACCCTCAAGAACTACGAGAAGGTGAACCTCGCCTCGACGGAGCTTCCTTATGGTGAAGATGAGTTTGCCTTCGCGGGCCTTCACACACTCCCGAGTGATCTCGTTCGCGCGCCACGCATGGCCGAATCCCCCGTGCACTTCGAGTGCCGCTTGCGGGACATCCTCTGCTACGGCTCGACGCCGGGCGCGGGCTCGCTGGTCACGGGAGAGGTCATCCGCGTTCACGTCGACCCGAGCATCATGAAGGACGGCAAGATCCAGACTAATTTACTCCAGGCGGTTGGCCGCGGGGCGGGGAACGACTGGTTTAAGACGGATTCGATCTTCGAGCTCGAGCGCCTCATGAAGACGCAGATCCAAAAATAACTGAAACTACGCATTATTCAAGATGCTTGTACGGCGCTCCTAAGAGTCGCTAAAATGTCAGGGATTCCACAAAAGGGTTCCCATGACGTTTCTCCTCAAGCAGATCTTCGGATTCTTTAAGCTCCTCCACTCAGAGACCGGCAACAACCAGCTCGCCTGGGGTATCGCACTCGGCTTCGTGCTCGGGATGACGCCCGTCCTATCGCTCCAGTCCCTCCTCGTCTTCCTCATTCTCTTCTTCTTCCGGGTGCAGATCGGCGCCGCGTTCCTCGCCGCGTTCTTCTTCAAGTTCATCGCGTTCCTGCTGGATCCAGTCTTTGATCGCGTGGGCCAGTGGGCTCTCGAGGCGCAGGGCCTGCAATCCCTCTACACCGATCTCTACAACATGCCGATCGTTCCCTTCACGCGCTTTAACAACTCCATCGTCATGGGTGCTGGGATCGTAGCGTTCCTCCTTGTTCCCTTCGTGCTCGCCGGTTCGAAGTGGGCGATCGTGAAGTACCGCGTGGCCGTGGTCGAGCGCTTCCGCGATACGAAGTTGTTCAAGCTCTGGACCAAGACCGCGCTCTACCAGTGGTACTACAAGTACGACACTTACTTCGGGAACTAAGGACACACCATGACTGATGCGACAAAGAAAGTTCCTAAGAAAAAAGGTCCCATCCGCTTTGAGGCGATCATCCCCGTGGCGGTGATCTCGGCGGCGGCGTACGGCTACTTCACGTGGTACTTCGATCAACACCTCCGGAGCGGCATCGAGTACGTCGCCACACAGGCGAACAGTGCCGAGGTCAACGTCGCCGCCGTTCGCACGAGCTTCCTTCGCGGCACCTTCGACCTCGATGGACTGCAGGTCACCGAAAAGGAGTTGCCGCAGCGAAACCTCCTCGCCATCGACAACATCCACTTCGGCTACCTCTGGGACGCACTCCTCCGGATGAAGTTCGTCGTGAACGAGGCGAGCATCAACCAGATCCAGGTCTTCGCGCCGCGGGCGAAGCCCGGTTTCGTCCTCCCACCGGAGCCCGAGACCCCATCAAAGCTCGAGGCCATGCAGCAAGAAGTCATTGCTCAGGTTAAGGAAGAGTATTCGCAAAACATGCTCGGCGACCTCATCGCTCTTCTCGAAGGCGCAGACCCCAAGGACCAACTCCAACAGATCCGTGAGGAGCTCCAATCTGAGAAACGCGTGAAAGCGATGATCGAAGACGTTGAGACGAAGCGCAAGACCTGGGACAAGGAAGTGAAGCGCCTCTCCGATACGAGCAAGGTCAAGGAGCTCGAAGCAGAGATCAACGAACTCAAGAAAGAGAAGAATCTCCTTAAGCAAGCGCAGGGGATCAAAGACGTTACAGAAAAACTAAAGGCGATCCAAAAGCAAGCGAAGGAAGCGCAAGCGGCCGGAAAGAAGCTCGAAGGTGACGTGCGTGCCGTGGCGAACTACCCGCGCGAGATCGAAGCCCTCGTGAAAGAGGACATCGCGAGCCTGAAGAACCGCTTCCAGATCCCGCAGCTCGACCTCAAAGATATGGCGATGGCGCTCTTCTCGAAGGAGCTTGGTCAGTACATCGCCCAAGCTCGTAAGTACCAGGCACTCGCCACGCAGTACCTTCCGGAGAAGAAGGAGCGTGAAGAGGTCGTCCCCCCGCCGAGGCAGGTCGGCCGCGACTACGAGTTCCCAATCACCAAGGGCTACCCACTCTTCTGGCTCAAGAAAGCGGCCATCAGTTCGAAGGGCACGAAGGACAGTTACTCGGGGAACGTGTCAGGAGAGCTCACGAACGTCACCACGAGTCCCAAGTGGCTCAAGAAACCCACAGTGCTTGAACTGCGCGGTGATTTTCCCGCGACGCAAGTCTACGGCGTCAAGGCCACGATCACGGCGGACTTCACACGCGCGACGCCTCAGCAACTTTTGGATCTTCGAGTTAATGAGTTCGCTATCCCTGGCCGTGAATTTTCAAAGAGCGAACAGTTGAAGTTTGGTTTTACCAAAGCCTCGGGCTCAACCGTCCTCACGGCGACTCTTGAGAAAGATCAAGTCAAGATGAGCTGGAACGCCACCATGTCGAAGCCACAATGGCTGGTCGAGGCGAAGTCGAAGCTCGCGCAGGAACTCCTCTCCGGGATCGTCAACGGCATCCCGGTCGTGTACGTGAACGGCACCGTTGGCGGCACTTGGAAGAATCTCAACATGGCGATCAACTCGAACCTCGGCGACGAACTCTCTACCGGGCTAAAGGATCAGATCGGAATCAAGCTCAAAGAAGCCGAAGGGAAGCTACAGGCACTCGTCGACGAGAAGATCAAGAAGCCCCAGCAGGAGCTCTTGTCGCAAGTTAACGCGAGCGGCGACCTCGTCACCCAGATCAAGAACCTCGATAAGCTCTACAAGGCCAACGAGGACAAGATCAAAGCTGAGATCGAGAAGCTCAAGAAAGGCGGCACTGGTTCATTGAAGGA
>JBKHVY010000002.1:0-34739 GCA_046569805.1 Bacteriovoracia bacterium
TGGTGTGACGATCGATCTTAAAAAAGCTAAGCCCGGTGAAGAGATCGGCTTCGAGATCACCGAAGACATCCAGGCCATTGGCGGTAAGATTACGTCGCTGGTCGATAACATCAACAATGTTTTGAAGTTCATCAAGGAGCAGAACACGCTCAACGAGAAGTCCGATACGTCTTCGACACTGGGCGGTGACCTGACATTGCAGACGATTGAGTCGCGCCTTCGCTCAACGATCTTCACACCGGTCATGACAGACAAAGGACCGATGCGCATTGGTGACCTGGGCATCACCTACCAGCGCGAAGGTTTGTTGAAGTTCGATTCGGCGAAGTTTGAATCCGTACTTGCTGCCGACTACAAGCGCGTCGCCCAGGTGCTCAACGGAGTGTATGGACCGAAGGGGAAGTCCGACGGATTCATTGATTTACTTGATCGAACGGCTCAACAGCTTCTCTCGCAACCCTCCGGTGCCCTTGTGGCCCGATCGCGCGGATTAAAAAGCAACATCGACCAGATCGACCGCCAGATTCAGACGCGACAGCGCATGATTGACCAGAAAGAGGAAATCCTGAAGAACAAGTTCGCGCGCCTCGAGGAAACGATCTCGAAGATCCGTGGCCAGGGTGCAGGACTTGCCGGGTTGGCCCAGATGGGGAACCCGGTGCAACAATTATAGAGAAACTACCCCACTGTTCGGGCGTAGGGATTTGAGGAGAAACGCATGAGCTACGGACTAGGCCAGTACAAAAAAACTTCTGTGGAAACCGCTAGCCGGGAACAAATCCTACTCATGCTTTATCAGGCAGCCATCAAAAACTGCAAGCGCGCGATTGAGGCCATCGATCAGAAAAACATTGCGAAGAAGGGTGAGTACATCGGCAAGATGCAAGACATCATCGTCGAACTCTCAAACAGTCTCGACTTCGAAGTTGGCGGTGACGTCGCGAAGGAGCTCAACTCCCTTTATGACTACCTCATGTTCTCCAGCACTCAGGCGAACATTAAGATCGACAAGCAACCTCTTGAAGCATGCCTTAAGGTCTTGAACACGCTCTACGACGGTTGGACCGAAGCGATCAAGAGCCTCCGAACACAGCCCGCACAATCATCTCAACCAAAAGCTGCCAATGAGTGAAAAAAAATTAGAAACGAGTCACTTAACCTGGAAGATCATGCGTCTCACCGAGAAGGCCCTGGTGCTTCTAGAGTCAGGTCGACTGGAAGACGCCATGGCCATCGTAGATAACCGCGAGCGCGCGATGAATCTTCTGGCGACTCGCGGAGATGTGTCTGCCGCGGATGCCGAGATCCTCATAGACGTCGACAAGCTCAACCAGCGATTGCTTGAGAAATTCATTGAAACACGAGAGCAGATACAAAAAGACATCGCATCAACTCACAAGCAAGGCACCGCTCACAAGGCGTACCATTCGAGTCAGGTAAAGTGAGTCGATTTATTGACAGTCAGCTGTAGCACATGAGCAAATAGGGGAGATCACTTAAATCCTTAAGGAAGAGGATTTCCCATGGATTCTCAGGCCCCTTTTCTCAGTGTCACTGAGGCGAAGAACAAAGAACTCGTGCCACTCGTACGAGGTGTTCCGCTGCACTCGCTCCACAACCCTCGCCGCGAGGCAGAGGTTTTCGCCAATAACCACCTCGCACATCTGTCGAAGACCGAGAACGTCTTGGTGCTCGGTCTGGGCTTCGGCTATCACCTTGAAGAAATGGCAAAGATTCTTCGCCTTCGAAACAAAGGCGGGCGCGTTGTCGTCATCGAAGCCTACCCCGAAATGGTACGTCTCTGGAACTCATACCAGAAGAACACCTGCGCAGCAGAAGTCTATAGCATGAGCTCCGTCGATGAACTGTATCAAAACAGGGACGTTTGCCAGTTTCTTCTTTCGAAGCCCGTCGTGATCATTCACCAAGCCTCTTTTCAGGTGGCACGGAACTTCTACCAAGAATTCCTCTTACGGCGATCATCGAATAGGGTGAGGGACCTTAAAACGAATGATCCCGCGTGGAACGAGTGGGTCAAAGGCCTTGGCGACACTACGATAGACGACGCCCAGAACTCCTCGACAGCGCCCGCAAAGTGGTTGCGCACTTACTGGGAATTCAAACATGCTGAATAACACTAAGTACCTCCATCTCCTTTTGGACAAGTCCGCACCGAGTCTCGCGGAATGCATTGATGCCCATCAACTTAAGCGGAAGTTCCCAGGTGAACACGTCGCACTCGTCCGACAAAATCACATGGCGGAGATTCAAGCCCTTGACCTGTTTCACGACGTCATTTCTATTGACCTAGATTATCTACAGCGGAGTGCTTTCTCACCGCTCCTCGGTGACGTCACAGCTTTCAGCGTTTTCTGGACCACTCTTAAGCCCATCGTCGATCGAAAGTGGTCGCGGCTCTTTAACCTCTCCGGCGACAAGCTCTCGACGCAAGTCACGGCACTCTTCGAGAATGTCCCCGTCACTGGATGTTTCCTGAGTTCGGAAGCGATGCTTTGTGCCGAGTCACCTCTGAAGCTCACGCATATTCTTGATCAATGGAACCTCGATCACCCACTGATCAACGACATGCTCGTACGCCGAGCACTAAATCAGCTCGATCTTGGCCCCGTAGAGAAGCAACTCCGGCACGTAAGTGAATTGAAGATGAAGCATCCGCGCGGCGACCTTAAGAGCATCCTCGCCGGCATTCGCCTTACATCGAGTAATCCCGACGACACAGCTTCAATCGAGTTCCTGCATCAAATTTTCCAGCTCGTGGCCCTCGACCAAGTGACTGCCGACATTCTTCGAGAGCGCAATCTCCACTTCCATGACTGGAGCGAAACAGCTCCCGAGCTTGAATTGTTCCTCGACATCATCATCGTCGATAAGGATCTCAGGTCTCCGAGCTGGAACAGGACACTCAACGTGTCAGGCCAAGACCCGGACGAACTCACTGATAAGATTGCAGACATCATTCCGAAGAACTTCACTAAATGGGCGTGCCTGTCCTTCCTCTTCGACTATCTCGGGCAGACGAAGCTCGCTCACAACTGTGAGCAAATCATCGCGCGCTTCGACAAGAATACCCTGGCACCGTATCTTCACCAAGATGTCTTGGCGCTCAAGGGGTTCGCGAAAATTCTTCTTGAAGGCCTGCGCCGTCAGGGGTTCACCCGTGATAACCTTCTCGAGGACTACTGGTCTACGCACCCGGGAACCCTGAGCTTCATCGCTGCGATCGAGCTATCACTACAGCCAAGCGTGAAGCCATTGTTCCGCTCAGACGCAGATGTGATGGCGATCAAGAATCGTTTGCGCACGCTTAACCAATTCTACGAGAGGACGCACAAGGCCTGTACTCTTGACATGCCGATCACCGACCTGGCGCTTACCCTATGAAGCTCAATACTCTCGTCACCTGTCCGGCCGATACCAAGCTCTTTGTCGACCTCGTCGCGAGTGCTTGCTTCGTGCGCGACCATCACCCCGAGTTTACCCTCGATGTGCTGGTAGACGGACGTGCCATTCCACGCTGGTGGAAGGCCCCTGGCGCATGGCTGCGGACGCTCACAGATCTAAGCTCCACAAATCCACCCTACACGCTGATCATTCAAACGACCCCCGACCAAGGGCTCGCGGTGCAACTCGTCGGGGTCGCAGGAGAGAATCGCGCGGGCGTAGTCGCGGAGCCAAACCTTCATATTCAGGGGCGCTGGGCACAGACTTTCGCCGCGATCCTCGGGTGCCATCGGTTTTCGCCCTTTACGCCCTTCGATCTCTTCAATCACATCTTCATTGGCCGGACAATCGTCGACCTCACGACGAAGACGAATAACACGAAGGGCCTCTGGATCGTCGACCTCGACACCTTCGCAGATCATAACAAGGTCTGGGCCGAAGGTGTTCTGACACAGCTCTCACTCACACACCCTGGACTAGTTCGTGATAAAATTCCCACCGCCGTTTCACCCGGTGAGGTAAGTACGTACATCGGCGGTAACGCAGCCGCCGCAAGCTGGTTTTCTTATTTTGGTGCACACGCAGCCTTCGTTACCACAGGCCCATGGCAATCAAAACTCGCGCCGGCCGGAGCTCAGGCGTGGACGATCGATGGGAATCAGCTACCGGACCTCAAGGTACTTCTGCGACTCTTTCAAGGTGAAGACCAAAGACTGGGCTTACATTTCCGACATACCACAGAATACCTAGGTGGGCTTCTTCCGACTTTTTCCGACGAACCCATCGACGACGCTCATCAAGTTTATGACCGCTTACACTATGTCGTGATCAACTACTTGAACGATCTTCTGGAAGTTGATTTGCCAGTGCCCGCCGTAACTGCCCAGTGCTGCATGCGACTCAAGGGCATCCAAACGGTGCTCAATAAGCTGATCCACCTCAATCAGTTTGGCATCAAATTCCTGCAGGAGTTCAACGACAAGCACAAGCAAGGAAACGCCAAAGAAGCAGACGTAGTTGAACTCACCGCGAAGATGGCGGAGATTGACGAGATCACAAACAAGTCGATGGGTGTTTATGCCGAACTCGACCTAATCAAGCTCTGGACGCACTTCTCCAAGGCGGGCGCCCAGGGTGAGAACGTCGTCGACATATCCAAGAGCCTCATACTTATCTATTACGAAATTAACCAGGCCCTGGAGGCTTACGTCGAACTTAGTGGATCGATCGTACAGCGCCATGGCAGATCGCAAGAGACGACAACACCATGAACATACAATCTGAGCCTACTATCGAAGAAAAGGCTTTGGCGCACGAAGACATGATTGCGCTGATCTACGGCAACTTGTCTGATTCAATCAGAACCCTGAACGCGCAAATAGACGCCATTAAGGCCCAGGATCCGCAGCAACTGCCCCAGGCGCCCTTATCGAATTTAGTAACCGATGTACGCAAGCTCGTCGTTTTCTTAAAGTACTCGAGCCAATACCTGCGTCAATCCGCGACCGAGCTTACCGCCCGAGAAGAGATTCTTCGAATCAAGCTGCACCTTCTTTCTATCCTCCGTGCGCTGTCAGACCAGATTCGACTGGGAGACAACCTTGCGGTTCATGACTTGATCACTGAGGAACTGCGAGATAATCTCACTCTGTGGAAAATCAACGTACTCCCACTCCTGCGTCCTCGTCCCGCTCAAGCTATTGGGTTAACGAATCCCTAGCTGATGAGTGGAATGGCCTTGATCTTGGGCTTCCGCTTCCACTAAAGGACGTTGAGCGCGCTCACTGGAAGGTCGACTTAACAGGCAATCAGATTCTACTTACGGACCGCAAACAGACTCTTCTTCAGCTTCCGAAAACGACAACGAACCTCCGTTTCCTGAGCACAACACTCGCATCGTACATTTTGGAAACACAAGGAAATGAAGGCCACTGGGAGAACCAGGCCCTCATCGACCTTGCAGAGTTGGGACAACCCCTCTTCTTCGGGGCACTCGTTGACCGTGAAGCCGAAAGTTACCTGAGGAATCTCTCATCAACTATTTCGTTGAAGTCGGGCCTTGATGGTTTCTTCAGCGTCCGTCGGTTTCGAGAATTTAAGCTCGGCGTACTACTCGTGCACCAGAAGGGCGAATCGACCGCATGGCAGATAGGCGCGGGCCAATCCCTTGAGAGCATGACCAGGGCCATCGACCTCGAGCGCTTCAATGCCCTTAACCAAGCAGTCAAAAAGTCCAAGACAGGGCAGTTTACATCCCAGCAAGAGAAGTGGAGCTGGCTTCCGGTCAGCGGTGTTTTTCTCGCGCAAACTTTTGCGTTCCGTAAGTTCAACGCGATCTGGGTCATTTCGCGTGAGGAGTTTCTTAGCTGTCAGCCCGAGGAAGTTCGTGAGTTCCAAGCTTTTTCTCAAATGATGGGAGTATGGCTCGAAGGCTTGATCGAAGTTGAGTTCTCGGATCTCCGTCTCACAGAAATCATGTGGGCGCTGGAGCACTGTCCGCTACCGATCGTCCTCCAGGACTCCCAGGGAATGGCAATCTTCACCAACGCTGCATTTTCGGCGAGCCCGCAGGATATGGAACTCGCCTGGATACCCATTGGCCGAAATTTTGAAATGGGCGTTGGGAAGCGTGACGACTGGGACGCGATGAGCATCGACGTGCTCCACGGACACAAGATCGCTCTTCTGGGTGACCTCTTCAATACTTTACGCCACGAGCTCTCAAACCCTTTGTTTGGATTGGGCCTCGCGAGCGACCTACTGCTTAGTACCGATACCCCTGATGACGTAACCCCCGTGCTTAAAGAGATAAAGAAGAACATCGTTCGATCGCAGCAGATCATCAGCAACCTCTCGAAGCTCTACTCCTCGGACCTCACCATTAATACCTGTGATCTTTCTCAGGCCATTGATGAAACGATGACGCTGGCAAAATCCGAACTCAAAGGCATTCGTCATTCGCGTCCTCAGCTTGATGCCTCGCAACCAATCGTCGTCGAGGGCAGGCCACTCCTGGTTGTGCAGATCCTCTTTAATCTCTTAGTGAACAGCGCACAGGCGCTCCGCCATTCGGTTGAAAAGCCAGAAATTCATATCGAGATTGTTTCAACGGAAAAAACCGTTAGCCTTACGGTCCGTGACAACGGACCTGGGCTTCCTCTTGTCATTCGAGAAAATTTATTTCGGCCCTTCTACACAACGAAGCAAAAAGGGAATGGCTTGGGACTCGCTCTTTCACGTGATCTGGCCCTTAAGATCGGCGGCGAACTCAACTACATCGACACTCCAGCGGGAGCAACCTTCGTACTTAAGCTAAAGCGAATATGAAAAAAATTTTGATCATCGAAGACGAATTTCTCATCGCTCAGTCGCTGCGGAAGATTCTTGAGAAGAAAGGCCATCAAGTTTTTGTTACAGAATCGGGCACTGAAGCCATTAAGCTAATTACTGAAAATAACTACGATCGCATTGTCTGCGACCTTATGCTTCAAGATATTTCTGGCTTTGACGTCCTGGAAGAGTCGCGACGACGATACAGCATCGATGAAATGGGTAAGATTTTTATCATCATGACCGCCTATAACTCTCCCCAAGTACTAGAGAAAGCGCGAGAATATAAGTGTGAAATACTCAATAAACCCTTCGAGGATTTGCGCACAGCAATGTCCAGAATCGAAGGAGGAGAGCAGTAAGTGGCCATTCATAAAGTAGGCATCGCCCTTAAGCCAACCGCGCAGTCCGACTTCAACGCGATCCTCCCCAATCTTTGCCTTTGGATGCAAAGACGAAAGAAAGAGATCTATTTTCGCGCGAGCGATCAAGAGCGGGTGCAAAAGATCCTCACCAAGAAAGAACTGAAGGTTCATTTCATCGCTGATAAAAATTTTTTTTCAGACCTCGACATCATCGTTTCACTGGGTGGTGACGGAACCCTCATCGGCGTTTGTCGCAAGGTCTCACCAAAAACACCGATCCTTGGCATCAACCTCGGTCGTCTCGGATTTATTACCCCTTATAGTAAAAACGAGTTCTACGACCACCTGCCCGACATCATCGAGGGACGCTTTAAGACCATTAAACATCCCCTGTACTACGTCGAAGTCGAACGTAAGGGTAAGAAAATTTTCGGCCAGCCCTTCTTCAACGACGCAGTCATCGCTAAGAACGACATCGCGCGGATGATCCATCTCCGCGTCGAAGCGAGTGAAGAACACATCTACAACCTCTCCGCGGATGGATTGATCGTCAGTTCGACCATGGGATCGACGGCCTATTCTCTCGCTGCGGGGGGACCGCTAGTCCACCCCGAAGTTGCGGCCTTGGTCCTAGCACCGATCTGTCCGCACTCCCTCACGTACAGACCCCTCGTGATTCCGACCTCATCTAAGATCACTCTGCGGCTTCAGCCACCCTACCATAGCGTGAACCTAACGCTCGATGGCCAAGTGGTCTTTTCGATTGAGGAACAAGACATCATTCGCATCAACCACAAAACCGCTAAGCGCGTTTCGCTGATTAAAAATAGTTCGCGCTCGTTCTTCGAAACCTTGAAAGAAAAATTCGTTCATGGCAGAAGATCCTAACGGAGTACCACATGAAAAACCCAAGCCTTATCCTCAACACCCTCAAACTTCAGAACTTCGCCACCTTTAAATATCATGAAGTGCAGTTCTCTTCTGGCTTAAACGCAATTGTAGGCGAGACCGGTTCTGGAAAGAGTCTTCTTCTCGACGCCCTCCAACTGGTTTTCGGAGGCCGAGCTGATAAGAAAGCTGTCCGGAACGGGAGTGATTCAACTGTCGTTGAAGCTGTCCTCCGCTTTACGGATGAGGAGATTGCCAGAACGCTCGACGAAATGGGTTTCCCTAGTGAAGAGGGTGAGGTCGTCATTAAGCGTATGGTGAGGAAAGACGGCACGAGTAAGTGCTGGATCAATAACATGGCATCTAGCCTCGGGGAACTCGTCGCCTTCTCTCGTCGATACGTCGACCTCGTTGGGCAATTCGAGAACCAAAAACTCCTCAGCGACGGGTACCAGCTTAAGCTTCTTGATCAGTTCGGCCAGACCACAGATCTCGCCACACAGATGCGCGAGCAACTCGCTCTGTTTCGCTCACTGCGCGACGAGCGCGATCAACTAGAGCGTTCCCAGGTAGACCGTGAGCAGCGCCTCGATTATCTGGATTTTCAAATCAACGAGATCAACCAACTTGATCCACGGGAGGGAGAGGAAGAAGAACTCGTTCAACTCAAGAGCGATTATCTGAACCATGAGCGCAAGCAGATGCTTCTCCATCAACTGTCGGAACTTTTAGAAGGTGGTGAGAGCTCCGGAGGTTTGGCGAGTTCTGTTCGTCAGGGCCGCTCACTGATTGCAAAAAACTCAAGCCTCATTCCTGCCACCTTCACTGAGGCGTTCACGAACCTTGAAGCCGCGGTCGACGACCTCACGACTGCCTTCCGAGGACTGAGCACCAAGGAACTTGATGCCGAAGAGCTCCAGAACGCGATTGATCGCCTCGACTTCTACCAGAAACTAAAGCGCAAGTTCGGCGGTTCTGTCGAAGGAATCCTCGAATCTAAAAAGCAATTCGAAACCGAGGCGATGAAACTTCGGGCCCTGGAAACGGACATGAGTACTCTCGTGAAAAAGCTACAAATGGCTGAACAGTCTCTTCAGCGCATCGCCGAGGATCTTCATACTAAGCGGTCGCAGAACGCCAGCGCTTTTTCCAAGGAACTCACTCGTAGCGTAAGAGAGCTAAAAATGACCGGTGCCGAGATCCGTCTCGACGTCGAGAAAGCGGCTGAGATCAGTGACGCCGGCTACACCAAGCTCTCATTCCTAGCACAGACCAACCCCGGCGAAGGCTTCTTTAAAGTAAAAGAAATAGCCTCAGGTGGTGAACTCTCAAGAATCCTCCTCGGTCTGCGCCAGGTTCTCGCGACCCACGACTCGATCAGCATATTTTTGTTCGACGAGATTGATACCGGAATGGGGGGGGAGACGGCCTTGCATATCGGAAAGAGCCTCAAGAAAGTTTCACAGAACTCCCAGGTTGTGACGATCACACACTTACCGCAAATTGCTTCTTTCTCCGATCGCTTGATTGTTGTGTCAAAAGAGACGACAGACGAAAGAACGGAATCAAAGGTTCGAGAGCTCGTGCAAGCCAAGGACATCAGAAGAGAGATCGAGGCGATGAATCCTCTCCACTAGGAGAGGGCCTCCAGGCGCGCACCGGCTTCGTCGACGACGACGAACACCTTCGACTTCGGCGGGTAGCCATTGTTGAGGTACGTCGTCTGCCCGTTCTGCCAATGGTCGACGACGTGGCTATGGCCACCGACGACGACGTCGACGTCGGGCGCCACGAGCGCACTGACGCCACGGCGAAACTTGTCGCGGACTTCCGCCTCGTTGAACGTCCGCTCACCGTAGGCGCGCGACTTCTTGCTCGCCTTATTGCCAAGGTAGTCAAGCACACTGAGGGGCATGATGTAGTCTGCGACGAACCGTAGGCTAGGCCGCTTGATGAATCTCTTGTACTTCAGGTACGTCGTGTCTTCTTGGTTGTACTCGTCGCCATGACTAAGAAGAACGGTAAGTTCGTTCAAAGTTATTCTTAGTTCAGTTGGGATTACGATTAGTCTACGTGCTGATTCCGGCGCCCAGGTCTTACTAACTGATTCGAAGAGACGCTCCAGGTGCATGTCATGGTTACCCTCGGCAAAGTAGACCGTTTTACCGGATTCACAGAAACTCTTAAGCTGGTCGAATACACTCGACCAACGCATTAAGTACTCCGCGTGGTTTCCGGCGACAAGGTCGAAGATGTCTCCGAGGAGCGCAACGTGCGTCGAACCTTGGGTCAGGGGGTGACGAAAGAACTGCTCGAGGCACTTGGCACCTGAGTCACCGGCCTGGCGAATGTGAATGTCAGATAGTGCCACGAGTCTCATGGCGAGATCGTATCACACTTCAGACGGCTTTTTCATCTAAGGACAGGTTCTCGAAGACGAATCTCGAGAGAAAATCCTGCTCCTTCTTTTGGAGCGAGTCAAACGCGACGGTCACCTTCAGCAACTTCTGCGGACTTGTGGCCGCGGGTTCCTGGACTCGAAGGATCTGTCCGACGAGGATCAGCTTCTCTTGCTTGACGATGACCTCGAGGTTCTTAATCTTCTCGCCAGCGATGAAGAACTTCGCTTCCGCCCGAGTGATCAGAAAGCTCAGGCCTCCGGCACTTAGGTCCTGGAGGGGCTTCGCAAAGAACTGCTTGCTCAGAGCCGGGGAAGGAATAGGTTTACTAAACTGAATTCTCAGGTCGCTGCGATCAGCGCATTTCAGGCGTAGC
Source organism: Bacteriovoracia bacterium (assembly GCA_046569805.1). GTDB lineage: Bacteria > Bdellovibrionota > Bacteriovoracia > Bacteriovoracales > Bacteriovoracaceae > UBA6144. Next base: position 10,821 of record JBKHVY010000002.1, read on the forward strand.
CATTTTCGACGTTCAACCTGGGCAACGAAGCTCGGAAATGCAACCGTTACCTGAGAGCCAGCACCAACGTGCTTAAGTTCACTCTGAAACAACAGCGACGATGACGGCAGAAAGAAATTTAAGTGCTGCGCACCACCAAGGATCCCAAGGAAACCGGCGTCACCTTCAACCGAAGGACGTACAACGAGTTCGTGACTCGCCTTTTTGACGACGTCAATCTTCACCTGCACCATGACTTTTCGATCTCCTACGAAGCGCCAGACGAAAACCTGCTCTCCTCTTTCCTTTGCACTTAGTAGCTGATGACCGATCAGCTTCTGATCGTAGATCTTTTTAAGCTGATTTTCATTCCTGTCAGACACGCAAGTCTCCAGATCCCCCTAAAAACCCACCGCATGTGACTGCGGTGGGAATTTGGGAATTCACTTATTCAAGGTACGAGCAGTCGAACCCTAAGCGACGAGGCGGAGCGCCGAGCTCGGAATCTCGTTGGCCTGGGACAACACGGCAGTACCAGCCGCTTTCATGATGTTGATCGACGCGAGCTTCGCTGACGACGCTGCGACATCGGTGTCTTCGATGCGCGATCGTGCTGCGTCTTGGTTCACCGAGGCGATCTCGAGGTTCGAGATCGTCGACTGGAGCCGCGACTGCATCGAACCGAGGTTCGCGCGGTACCCGCTCACCTTGTCGATGGCGGAGTCGATCTTCTGGAGGTTTTCCGAGGCTGAGCCCTTGTCTACGATGGTCGTTCCATCGATTCCGAGGTTCTCGATCGTGGCGTCGGTGCCGCCGGCGTTGAACTCGATTCGGTTCTCTTCGCCGCCGAACGCGCCGACCTGGAACTGCATCGTTTCACCTTCGCCGATCAGCAACGGCTTCCCGTTGAAGTTGGTCGTGGCGGCGATGCGGTCGAGTTCTTGAGTGAGCTGCTGGTACTCCATGTTGAGGTATCCACGCTCCTGCTCACCGACAGTGTCAGATGCTGCCTGAATTGAGAGCTCTCTGAGACGGGAGAGAATGTTGGTCGACTCGTTAAGACCGCCCTCTGCGACCTGAACGAGTGAGATGGCATCGTTCGCATTTCGGGTCGCCATCTTAAGACCCTTGGTGGAGGCTTCGAGTTTCTTTGAGATTGCGAGACCTGCAGCGTCGTCAGCAGATTTTGTAATCCGCTTACCGGAACTGAGTCGCGCGAACTCGACTTCTTGTTCAGAAGAATTAACTCGTAAATTCCTCTGGACCTCTTGCGAGGCGATGTTGGTATTGATCCTTAGACCCATGAGCAAACTCCTTTCAACAGACGTACCTTGATGCTGTGGAGATCCCATACCTCCACTTCGAATCTCTGATCGGGTTAATCAGGTAATTCTTGAGCCAAATCTGACCAATCGAGTCAGAAAAGTTAATAAACATAAAAAAAACAGAGGGTTAGCCACGAATTCTTGGCGTGAATGAAATTTATAAAATGCTGAAATTACCGGGCCTTAGGGAAGAACGCCTAAGATTATGGACGATCGCCCATGTTGATTTTTTCAATAACTGAGGTCGTCGAGTAGCCATCAACGAAGTTCAAAGACATCACTTCACCGCCCCAACCGACAACTTCACGGCCGCCGACGATTTGATCGATCTTCCAATCACCGCCCTTCACGAGCACGAGCGGCTTAATGGCCTTGATAAGTTCGAGCGGGGTATCTTCTTCGAAAATTTCTACTCCATCAACGCATCGAAGATTCTGCAGTACAAATTTTCTATCGAGCTCTGAGTTAATCGGACGAGAAGTACCCTTCAAGCGCCTCACACTGGCGTCCGAATTCAGACCAACAATCAGAGCGTCACCGAGTTTACGAGCTTCGTTGAGGTAGGTCACATGACCTCGATGCAAAATATCAAAGCACCCATTCGTGAAAACGACTTTCTTGCCGGCGAGACTCTTTAGTAACTCAACGACGCCCGACGAGAGTTGTTTCACAGCTTCACAACTTTGGTATTCGTAACCTTGCCCTGCAGATCTACATAATTCGTAAGTCCAAGACTCAGGAAACCGAGGAGCGTGAGTAGTGCGCGCGCAAAATATGTCGTCATCGGTAAATTTCTCTCCGCAGAAAGTGTGATACCGAAGATGTCTTTACCGAGTGAGCGGCCCTGGAACTTTTCCAAGATGGTGAAGTAGAGAAGGAAATATGAAGAAAATAGTACTCCCAGGGAAGACGCTGTCAGTGAATCCATCGCAAACAGCTCATCCCAGAAGCGCAATCCAGTCATCATAGAAACGGCCTGGATAGTGATTACGCACAGGGAAGCCACAATAATGCAATCGACCAAGAACGCAGCAAGGCGCAGCGGCTTTCCAGCGATAATAATAGGCTTGATCATTTCGACAGGTGCTTCCACGACGGGAGCGGCTTGATTCTTGTAAAAAAGCGCAAGGTCATTCTGGACATATTCTGTGGCGGGAGCCAGGTTTTCACTACGTGCGTCGAGGCGGTGTTGCTCAAAGGGATGCGACGGACGCGGGAGTACCTTGGCCATGGTGGTTGAGCGCTCAACCATCGCCCGAGTAGCTGTCTTTACGACTTCCTCGGCTTTATTACCGTGATGAAAACCCAGACCGTCACTCAGGAGCTTAAAGTCGATGTCATCGAAAAGTTCTGGGCCTGTCTTCGACGAACCAGCTGACGATGAATTCTGTGTGTCCATGTGATATCTCCTCTCTCAAGATTACTTTAAGCAACGCAGGGGTTCAAGCATTCCCGTGCCACCAACCAAGGCCTGCGGGCAGTGCCGTTGAAGCTCTCAGAATAGGTGTCGAGAAGCTCAGCTCAACCACGCTTTGACGGCTCCGAAGAGTAACTCTCTCATCATCTGAAAATCCCGCCTCCGGACCGATCACCAAAAGAGACCTTTTGGCCTTGTCGATCCGCGTGGCTTGCGTGCCAGCAACGTCCATCAAGATGGTTTGCTCATGACTCGGCCAATCCTCCGGCTTCTGACAAAGAATGATCTCTGGCTTCCATGGATTGTTCGATTGCTCCATGGCGCTTTGCAAAAGAGCCTCTACGCGCTCGGGATCAGGAAACTTGTCCTGGGAGTACTTACCCCTGAAAAGATAGATATTATTGACTCCCATTTCAGTCGCCATTTTTAGCATCGACTCCAGTGCCTCGCGCTTGGGGAAAAACAGCAGCACGTCGCACGATAGTGATCTCGGAACCTGTTCAATTTTTAAACTGCGAACCAGTAGTGACTTTTTAGAAACGGAAGTCACTTCACATAAAGTGCGCCGGCCAGACCCATCGAGCAACAGAAGCTCATCTCCAGTCTTCGTGCGCATTACATTCACCAGATGATGAAAACGATCACCATCGATGCTCATCTCTTCTCCCAGGGCGATGTGGTCTTTGTGACAGATGGCTTTCAAGGCTTCTTCCTGAGCAATATGCAGCCCCAGTCGGCTTTAACTTCTTGCTGAACGAGTTCTATTTTCTCTGAGGCCAAGTAGTAGCCTAAAGTCTCATCGACCTGACCGCGGAGAAGGCCCGAGAGAATCAAGAATCCACCGATCTCGGTCCGTTCGATGAGGTAGTCTCTTTCTTGGTGAAGGATGTTTTGGAGGATGTTTGCGAAAACGAGTGGATACTTCTCGACCTCTGGTCTTTCGCTCACTAGCAGAAGGTCCACGCGATCCACGGGGATTTGGTTAATCGCCATGTTTTGGAGACAATTTCGATGAGCTTCTGGATCGATGTCCACCATGATCGCTCTGCAATTCGGGAAATATAAGAGCGCTGATAGGCCGAGAATCCCAGACCCAGAACCGTAATCCAAAACAGAGGCATGTGACGGTAGGTCGCCAAGGATACCGAGCATTGCCTTGAGGCATAGGAAGGTCGTTTCGTGGGATCCAGTTCCAAAACCCATTCCTGGATGAATGTAGATGCACTTTCCAAGTCGCTGGTTATCCTTCTGCTCCCACTCCGGCAGAACCGTTAACCCTCCGGGGACCTCAATGGGACCGTAGTGCTTTTTCCACTCAGCGTTCCAGTCCTCGTCAGCTTTCTCTTCGATCTGAGCTTCGCAGAGGAACTGCGTTCTTACGAACGCCAAGAAGTCATTCGCGGACTTCTCGTCGGCACCACCAAAAAAGAATTTGTAGTGAAACTGCCCTGCATGCATGGCACGATCAACCTCATCGATAACCTCAAGAGGGAGGTCACCACCAGAATAAGATCTGGCGCCCAGAAGCTCATCAACGGCAGCCTCATCGATTGAAAACTCCTCGATCCCCAAGCAGGCGAATTCCTCCATCGCCTTGGCCTGAAGGACGTCTCCGGTGGCTTGATCGGTTAAATTAAAAGCAGTTACAGCAAAATAACTCATGGTGACACTCCTCGGCTGGGTTATAGCCCGCTCGAGGTGGTTTGAGAGGATATAATTTTTTCACTTCCTAGACGGATGACCGGGGGATTGCTAAAACTCAAATCCGACTATGAACCCATCTGTTTTCCTCATTGGCATCTGCGGCGGTTCCGGCTCGGGAAAGACCACCTTTGCCCATAAAGTTCTCAAGCACTCCGAACCGAATGGTATCGGCGTTCTTCACATGGACTCGTACTACCTCCCAGAACTTCCAAGATCGCACTACACGACTAGTGGCAAACCGAACTTTGACCATCCGGATGCCTTCGACTGGGCCCTCCTCCGTTCTCACCTGAGCCAACTCAAGCAGGGTCTCGCGATCAAGTCCCCGGTCTACGATTTTGCATCCTCGGTTAGGACCTCTGATTACACCGACGTAGGCCCTGCGAAGATCGTTATTCTCGAAGGAATCTTCTCTCTCTTTGACCAAGAAATCCGTAAACTCCTCGACATCAAATGTTTCCTCCACGTCGACTCCGACATTCGCTTCACCCGGCGCCTCCATCGGGACGTAAAGGAGCGAGGCCGTTCGCTTGAGTCCGTCATCGCGCAGTACTATGATACCGTTCGCCCGATGTACCAGAAGTACCTCGATCCCCAACGGCAGTACGCGGACTTCGTGGTCGGAGAAGAAACGGACGTGGCCAGCAAGATCCTCGCCGCACGGATCAATCAAGTCTTGCGAGAGTCCGTGTGAAGCATCCGCTCTTTTCCCTGATGCCTATCGGCGGCGTGGGAGAGATGGGCTCGAACATGGTGCTCGTGCGGACCGGAGCTGGAGATGTCGTCATCGACTGCGGGCTCCTCTTCCCCTACGAGAGCTTCTTCGACATCAACTACCTGATCCCCGACTTCACGTTCCTGGATCCCGCGCGACTTTTAGGGATCGTCATCACACACGGTCACGAGGATCACATTGGCGCGCTGACACATTTTATTGGTCGTTTTCCTGGCACAAAGGTTTACGCAAGCCCGTTTACCGAAACACTGATTCGTCGTAAGTGCGATGAGAAGGGCCTTTCCCCATCTTTTGTGACTTATGGTGAGGAAGACGTTCTTGATTTCGGCGAACTCTTCATTCACCCCATTCACGTGACGCACTCGATCCCGGAAACGTTTGGTCTCTTCCTTACTGATCGAGGCTCAAACTGGGGCGCATTCTACGTTTCGGATTTTAAATTTGATCTGACGCCGCTTCACGAGAAGCCATTTAATGTTCTCAAGCTCCAGGCACTCGCAAGAACTTGTAGGAACACGGCGTACTTCATCGATAGTACAAATGCGTTGGTGCCAGGGAAAACGACATCCGAGAACGAACTTCTTCCAGATCTTGAGAGCATCTTAGCACGTGGAGAGAAGCGAGTTTTCGTTACCCTTTTCGCATCGAACGTCCATCGTATCGATGCGCTCTGCAGACTTGCCAAGGAGAATGGCCGCAAGATCGTTCTCATGGGACGCTCGATTGAGCACTACGTGAAAGCGGGTATCGAGCATGGCCATATCCGAGACATTACCGAGGACGAGCTCTGGACTCCGATCCAAGTCAAAGACGAATCCTCACGTATGCTTGTAATTGTTTCTGGTTGCCAGGGCGACTACATGAGCGCACTCCGTCGCCTCGCCTCGGGCGAAGACTCTTGCTTTAAGCTTTCACCACACGACCTGGTTGTGTTTAGCTCTAAGGTTATCCCCGGAAACGAAAAACAGGTGGGTCGTATCATGAATGCGATCACAGAAGCTGGTACTGAAATCGTTACCGCTTATGATGCGAAGATTCATGCGTCTGGGCATCCTGGGCGCGAAGACATCCAGCAGCTCATCACCTACTTCGTTCCGACGGCGTATTTCCCTATTCACGGTGAGTCATTTTTTCTTAAGCGCCACGCAGATTGGATCAAGTCAATTCATCCAAAACTCGAAACGGCGGTCATCTATAATTGGACCGAAGTTCAGTTTTTTTCGGATCGCTGGAAAACTATCGAACACTCAGGCCAGGAGCCCTTACTGATACACGGAAAGGGGCTTGAGATCGAACGTACTCAGATTTCCCAGCGACGGAAGATGGCATGCCAAGGGAGCGTTTTTATCAGCCTTGACCGACAGCGGGGAATTATTCAAAGCTCCTCTCTAGGCCTTCCTCTTTTTGCCACGGAGCTCCTCCCCAAGTTAGAACAGCTGCTACTTGAGCGAGTGCGCGAGGACTTAGGCCGTCGACAAAGTGAATTTGCCAAAGACCAACTACGTATTACCGTGCGACAATTCTTCAATAAGGAGCTTGGCTACAAGCCGGTGACCGAAGTTCACCTATTGAATTAGATGGAAAACATACTCCTCACGATCGTTGTCGTCCTTCTCGTCATCTTGCTTATTCTTTTGATAGGCCTTGCATACCTGGGCGTTAGATTACTCAAATCAAAGGGTAAGGTACCTGATGAGCCAGCGCTACTTCACGACGATAGACTCCACCCCGACATTAAGCTTCGACTCGCCGAGGCGAAGTCCGCGAAGAGAAAGCTAAGAGAAGAAGCTACCTGTGTCGTTCATCCGAAGGAGCCTTCCGAGGGCTCTTGTGCAATTTGTGCCCAGTACTTCTGTCATAATTGCCTCAAGCCTCAACAGAGTTTGCTGTTCTGCCGTGAACACGTGAGCCTCTACCTTTCTTCCTCATGGACGGAAGTGCATAGTGTGAAGTCAAATCCTCACGACCCAGAAGCTGGAGTCGAACTCGTGGACTGGAAGAAGGGCCTCTGGGACTCAGAAAATGTTCCGACCATCATCCAAACGCACTACAAGATTAACGTCGACGGTGATCAGATTGAATCGTGGGTAGTGCTACTGGCCAGAGAGAAGGAAGCCGCTGAAGTGAAGGAAAGGTTGGCGAATTCTTTAAACTCGCCAACCTAGAAAAGACGAGAACTAGTTCATCGATGAATCGTGGCCGCGTTCCTTACGAAGGAACGCTGGTGTGTCGAACTCATCTTCGTCAAAGTTCATGAAACCAAGTTTTTCAGCGATGCTCTTTACGCGTGCGTCCTTAACCGGTTCTTCCTTCGATACTTCGAAGTGAGACGTCGTCTCTTCCGTCGTTGTCTTCTTGGCTTCGTAGCGGTTCGCGGCGTCCTTTAGTGACTGAGCGAGATTGAAGCGTGGCTTGCCAGAGACATCAGTGTTGGCCGGTGCCGCAGCTGCTGTTTGGCGCAGTTCTGCATCGGCGTTGTAGGACACTTCGTTCTTCACAGCGACGTCGACCTTACGAGCAGAGATCGCAGGCTTTTCGAGAGCATCTTGATTAAAGACTTGAGCACGGGTAGGTTCCATGACCGGTGCGCTCTCCGGGATGCGCGTAGCCGCCGCGCGGACTTCTTCGCGGCGCTCTGGCGCTTGAACCGTCTGGCGAAGGTAGGAAGGAGACACTTCTTCTTTTTTCGGAGCAGTCTTCAAACCTGTCGCGATGACAGTGATCTTGATCATGTCACCGACCGTATCATCGATGACCGTACCAAAGATGATCTCAGCGTCTTCGTCCGCGGCTTGCATGATAAGAGTAACGGCTTCGTTCGTTTCGTGAGTCGTCAGAGTGCTTGAACCAGTGATGTTGATGATGATGCCAGTGGCACCATCGATCGTGATGTCTTCGAGAAGTGGTGAACTGATCGCTTGCTTAGCGGCTTTGATCGCACGCTCTGAGCCCGTAGCAGCGCCCGTACCCATGAGCGCGAGACCCTTGTTCGCCATGACTGTCGAAACGTCAGCAAAGTCCGCGTTGATCAGGCCCGTATTATTGATGAGGTCAGAGATACCTTGGACGGCGTTCAACAAGACTTCGTCAGCACGCTTGAAGGTTTCAACAAGGGAGAGGCTTTCACCGGCGAGCTGGAGTAGGCGCTGGTTTGGAATGCTGATCAACGAGTCCACGCACTCTTCAAGGGCTTGGATTCCGGCTTCTGCTTGGCGCGTACGCTTCTTTCCTTCGAAAATGAAGGGTTTCGTGATCACACCGACGGCCAGGATGCCCAGCTCGCGGCAGAGCTTCGCGATAACTGGTGCGGCACCAGTTCCTGTGCCTCCACCCATGCCAGCGGTTACAAAAACCATGTCTGCTCCCTGGAGCGCCTCAGAGAGTTGGTCATAATCTTCGATCGCAGCTTTGCGGCCTACGTCAGGGTTCGCACCAGCGCCGAGTCCCTTCGTGACTTCCGCCCCGAGTTGGATTTTTACGGGAGCGAGGGACGCCTGAAGGGCCTGAGCATCAGTGTTCGCAACGATGTACTCGACACCCCCGAGCCCATGGCGAATCATGGTGTTGACTGCGTTGCAACCCCCGCCGCCTACGCCGATGACCTTGATCTTCGCGCCGGTCTTGGTGTTGTTATCGTCAATGTCAAAAAGCATGGGGTCCTCCCGTTAAAACAGGTCTTTGAAAACGTTTTTAAATGATGAACTAATCCGAACCATTAAGTCACTACGGTCAGCCGCTTCATACGTGGTATTTCGTCGCAGCGGTTGAGTGTTTTCTTGAGCAACAGTATCCAGGAGAAGACCGAGAACAGTTGCGAACTTTGGGTCTTGCATGACATTCCCCATGCCACCGACCGGGCGCGGGTAGCCGATCTTCGCCGGCTTTTCCATGGTGTACTCTGCCAGCTCTGCGAGGCCTCTTACGAGAGAACCGCCGCCAGTGATGACGTAGCCCCCTGTGATGAGTGGCATAAGATTTTTTTCAGTGATGATGTCGCGGATCACATTAAAGAGTTCTTCGGCTCGCGCCCCCAGGACTTCGGCAACAGCGACTTGCGGAACTTCCTTGGGACGTGTTCCGGTGAGCCCCTGAACACTCACGTGGACATTGGGATCGGCTTGCTCGGGGATAACGAGGCCGTGCTGGATTTTAATCCGTTCCGCTTCGTTATGGGGGATCTTTAGCGCGACCGCTAAGTCGTTCGTGAAGTGGTTACCGCCGAGAGGAATGATCTGTGAGTGAATGAGCGAGCCGTCTTTCCACACCGCGAGATCTGTCGTTCCGCCACCGATGTCAATGATCGCAACGCCGAGCTCTTTCTCTTCGTTTGTGAGGACAGACCTCGACGAAGCGATGGGCTGGAGGATGACCTGGGTCGCACGTAAGCCTGCGTGCTCGACGCACTTCACGAGGTTTTGAATGAGCGGCGACTTGCCCGTCACGATGTGAACGTAGACCTCGAGCCGAGTCCCACACATGCCAACAGGATCTTTAATCCCGGAGGTGCTGTCGACCTTGAACTCCTGCGGGATCACGTGCAGCACTTCGCGGTCTGAAGGGATCAGGACGGCCTTCGCCGCTTCAATCACGCGATCGACGTCAGCGGTCGTGATCTCTTTGCCCTTAACGGGAACCACGCCTGAACTGTTGAAGCAGAAAATATGATTCCCGGCAATCCCAACGGTTGCCTCATGCAGCTCTTCGATGCCGGCCATGAGCTTGGCTTCCTCAATGGAAGAGCGTATTGATTGAACTGTTTTTTCGATGTTTACGACGGCGCCTTTCTTGAGCCCGTGGCTCGAGTGTGATCCGACTCCGAGGATCTGGAATCCTTCGGAAGTTTCTGAGGCAATAACCGTACAAACTTTGGTAGTTCCAACGTCTAAGGCAACGAGGACATTTTTGGTTTCCATGAGATTCCCTTCTCAGCGGTTCAGATGCTACTGAACGGTGTCAGAATCTTTCTGACGACCGGGGTAAACACGTGTTCCCCATGATAATCGTACGCCCCGCGTTCAAAACTTGACAACGACTTTTTTGGCGTTCGTGAGATTGATGGTGGAGGGAAATTTCTCTGACTTATCAACGTAAGAGATGATTTTCTCAAGCTTCTCGAGCTTCGTTTCCCACAAGTCGGTTCCCATGAAGACACTGGTGGTTTTCCGCCCAAGAGAGAGGATCACACTTAACTCTTTGTTATCGTTAATAATGATTTCCGATATTTTTTGTCGGATACCTGGGCTAAGTTTTGTAGCAAACCTTGTAAAATTTGCATGCACTTCGCCCTCGAGGTCCTTCACCGGAATCGCCAGGCTCGGCAGGTCAACAGTGAGCTTCTTTTCGGCCTTAAGAATCATCTCATAGGACGGATCCAGTAGTTTCCCCGTTCGAACCATCACTGCGGAGTAGTGCTCTTTTCCGTTATCGCGATAGACCTGCACGCGCACCAGTGGTTCCGGGCAATCAAAGTTCATCTTCACCGTTTGCGTGAGGGGATTAAACTTGATCGAGTAATAAGAGAGGAAGTATTTCTCATCCCATTTCTCAGTCAGAATCTTCTCTTTAACGGCCATCAGCGATCGCGTCTTCTCAAATTCGCGCATGACAAGTATCGCCAGTTCACCAGAACTTTTGGTTGGGCATTCGCCAAAACTAGTTCGATACCGAAGACTATTCTGCGTAAACTGCGCCGGGATTGTGGCCAGTGCCAAAGTTGGGAGCAGCGCGAGGATGAAGAAGAAGTTTTTCATACCCTTTAAGGCTACACTGCTTTGACTTCCAATTCAAACTCTACTCCCCAATACAAGCGCATCTCGAGGTTCACGAGATCGACGATCGTGCGGAAGTCTTCAGCGCTGGCGTCACCGACGTTTTCCATGAAGTTTGCGTGCTTGTGACTCACCCGAAGTGCCCCTACGGTCACTCCCTTCAGTCCAGTGAGATCGATCAGGCGGCCTGCTTGCTTCTGTGGCGATTGGTTCTTAAAGACGCAGCCGCAGTTCTTCGTTGCCAGGGGCTGCGACGAGCGCCGGTACTCGAGGTAGGCCTTAATTTTTGCTGGCACATCAGCATCCTGGCCTTGGTGACCAATCACCGCAGAAATAATCACCTCACCTGGCATCACGAAATGATTTTTCCGATAGCTGAATGACGCCTTCGTAATAACCTCAGTCCTAATCTCACCGGCCTCATTCATAAGCCGCACGCTCTTAACGAGAGAACCGATCTCTCCTAGAGCGGTGCCTGCATTCATGTAGATTGCTCCGCCAAGGCTCGCTGGGATTCCCGTCAGGGCTTCCCACCCCTTGAGTCCATGCTTCGAGGCAGCACCCGTTAAGTGATTTAGGCCCGTCGACGCAGAGAGAGAGTACTCATCTCGATAGCTCGCGAGCTCTTCAAGGGTCTGAGGAAAGTCGAGGTAGATCAGAAGATCCGATTCATTTGTGCGAAAAACTTGGTTAGCTCCCCAGCCCACAATCCGCCAGGGTCTGCCTGATGCGCGTACTTCTTTGAGAACTTCTGCCAAAGCCCTCTCAGAAGCTACGTGAACGATGTCGCCGCGAGACTTTAAGCGAAAGGTGGAATAGCTCGTGAGATCAGCGTCCCACTTCAGTTCTATTCCACTAATGTGTTCGAGCTTTTCCCGGAGGCTCATAGTTTTTTTACGATTTCCTTGATTTTCTTACTAATCGATCCAGCACCAAGGGTAAGAAAAACCATGTCACCAGACATCTTTTCTTTCACTAGATCCATCATCACATCGTAGTTCGGGATGAAGCTTGCCTTTACTCCGTTTTCATCGAGAGCCGCAGCGAGGCTTTGCGCCGTAATACCGGGGATGGCAGCTTCACTGGCAGCGTAGATGGGACCCAGATAGACCTCGTCTGCATCAACGAAGCAATTAGTGAAGTCCTTCCAGTGCTGTTGAGTACGTGAATAGCGATGCGGCTCAAATACGACGCAAATGCGTTTCTTGTACACACTCTTAAGCGTCTTGAGCGTTGCTCGAATTTCGGTGGGATGGTGGCCATAGTCATCAATGATCTCGAACTCATTTTTTTTCCAGACACTTTCGAGACGACGCCCCACACCTCCAAATCTTGCGAGGCCGGACACAATCTGCTCGAACTCAAGGCCAGACTCGCGACTTATGGAGATCGCCGCAAGGGCATTAAGTACATTGTGCTCGCCGGAGGTCTGGATCGTTATGGTTCCGACACGAGATCCCTTTGTCCAAAGGTCGAACGTCGTCTTGCGTGGGAGGTAAACGATGCCATCGGCGGAGTAGTCCAAGACAACTTTTTCGTCGAGGTTCCGCGCGATCCCAAACAAAACGAACGGACGTTTTACAAATTCTAGAATTTTCTTTGTTCCTGGATCGTGAGCGTTCAGCGCCACCCTTCCGTAGAACGGAAGCCGATTAATGAAATCGACGAACGCCTGACGAATGTTCTCTTCCGTTTTATGAAAGTCTAAGTGATCGTTATCGACATTCGTAACCACCGCCATGATGGGATTCAGGTAAAGAAACGAACCGTCACTCTCGTCAGCCTCTGCGATGAGATACTCGCTGTTGCCTTTTCGAGCATGCCCACCGAGGTTACTCACGACACCACCGATTATGTGGGTCGGGTCTTTTCCGGCTTCGTGAAAGATTGTCGCCACCATACTCGTCGTCGTGGTCTTACCGTGGGAACCAGCGATCGCAATTCCATACTTGAGCCGCATGAGTTCCGCGAGCATTTCTGCGCGACGCACGAGAGGTATGCGCTCGGCTTTCGCCTTTCGGATCTCCGGATTCGTCGCATCGATCGCAGATGAGTAGACGACGAGGCCCGCATCCTGCACATTCTCCTCACTGTGACCAATGAAAATCTGTGCCCCTGCGGCCCGCAGATGCTCAATCGCTGGCCCCGTAGAAATATCCGATCCGCTCACGGGGTACCCCAGTGAGAGCAGAACCTCTGCGATCCCACTCATTCCTATCCCACCGATGCCGACGAAGTGAATTTTAATTTTTTTTGAGAGTCCCAACATGCCGGATAATCTCCTCGATGGCTTTATCTGCTGAATCTACGGCGATTCGGTCATCCTGTGAAGCCTGGAGCTCCGCCTTTAGCGCAGATTTAAGGAATACGAGAAGCTGGTCCCTCAGGGCTTCCGCCGTGGAATTCTCATCCGCAATCTGAACAGCACATACCTTCTCTTCTTTCAGTTCACGAGCATTCCAAACTTGGTGGTTATCTGTTGCCTTAGGGTATGGAACCAGAAGGCACGGCTTCCGGATAATTCGCAACTCAGAAACCGTACTCGCGCCGGCGCGCGCAACGACGACATCGGCCCAGGCATATTCTAGCTGAATGTTATCTATGTATTTGGTTGGACGATAGCTCACATTAGGAGCGATGCTGATCTGTGGTTTTTGATCAGCGCCCGTTTGATGAACGATATCAAGCTCCATCCCAGGATCACTCTGAATCAAAAGTTCAATCGCACGATTTATCTGTTGTGCTCCAAGGGACCCACCAAACACAAGTACTCTTAGCGGTGCCTCTATCTTGCGAGGAGCTGTGTAAACGATAGACGACCGAGTGGGATTCCCCACAACTCGGACCTTGGCCCGAAGCTCTCCGGGAAGGTTCCGGGTATTTTTAAAATGCGTAAAAATCAGATTACTGAATTTAGCGAGCAATCGATTCGTCAGACCGAGGACAGCGTTCTGCTCGATGATAAACACCGGAATCCCCTGGAGCTTTGCTGCCAGGAGTGTTGGTCCACAAACGTAACCTCCGGCGCCGACTGCGAACTCAGGTCGGCGGATTTTGAAACTTTTGTAGATTTCCACGAAGACGCGAAAGTTTTTCACCAGAGAGAGTAAAAGCTTAATGGGATTCTTCGTCCGGAGGGGCCAACTCTCAAGGTGATGGGCGTTCAGCCCTTGAAAAAGTTTATGGTCAAGCGGACGCTGGCCGGTGAGGAATTGGATCTCATAGCCCCGTGACTTTAGGCGTTCACCCATGGCGATCGCTGCGTTGATGTGACCACCGGTACCGCCGGCAACGAGAACAACCAGAGCACTCATGCACGGACCGCTCGGCTTCGAGCGGACGCAGCAACCTTCGGCTCCTTATTGTTCCACCGAATCGCGGAGAAGATGAGGCCTAGCGCCGCGAGGTTGGCCACCATGCTCGATCCACCGTAGCTGATGAAGGGGAGATTCAGCCCCTTGGTCGGAAGCAACCCAAGCACCACACCCATGTTGAGGAACGCTTGGAAGCCGATGCAAAACACAACGGAGCAAACCATCATTCCTGATAGGCGTGATCGCAGGAGAAGGGCGAGGCGGAAACCAAAGAAAATAAATGTGAGGAAACAGAAAATACCAACGAGAACCCCAGCGAATCCAAGTTCCTCGCCGACGACGCTAAAAATAAAATCGTTATAGGCTTCCGGGAGGTAGAACAGTTTTTCGTTCGAGTTACCTAGGCCCTGCCCCGTGAACCCACCGTTGGCGAATGCGAGGAAACTCTGAATAATCTGGAAGCCCGAATTCCGCGGATCCTTCCAGGGGTCCAGAAAAACGAGAATCCGCTTTACGCGATAAGGCGCTGCAAAGAGGAGTGCAACAGCAGCGACGAAGCCGGAGAGAGTAACAGTCCAGAACCACTTACGGGGAAAGTGACTTAAAAAAGCAATGAATGTGACAATCATCGCTGAGATGGCGAAGGTTCCAAAGTCGGGCTGCTTGAGAAAAATAAGTAAGGGCAGCACGATCCCGATCGAGTTTATCGCACGCTGCTTGGGCGTGTACTGCTGGAAGTTTTCGAAGAACTTTATCGACACCAAGATGATGGAGTACTTCACGAACTCGCCGGGCTGGAGGTTCATGAACCCCAGGTTGAGCCAGCGCTGAGAACCTTTCATCGCAATACCAACGCCCGGGACCTGTGTTAATGCCAGCAATGCAACGAAGGCCCCGTTCACACGATAAGCGTACTTGTACCAAAACGAGATCTTAGTTTTTGCGATGACCCACGCGGCAGCGAATCCCATCGCAATGAAAATAATCTGCTTCACAAGAAAGTGGGTCGGCGTTCCGAACTGCTCGCGAGCGTACATGTAGCTCGAGGAGAAAAGCATGACGACGCCAAAAAAGACGATCATCACGGTTGTGAGAAGAAAAAAGTTACCTGTCTTTTCTAGTCCGCTATCAGTGTCCATGGAAGCATCCTTGGTTCCAGATGCTTCCATTTTACGCACAGACTCTGCGAGTTACAATTGGAAGATAAGCTTTTTGTAGTAGTTGCCCTTCTCCTCGAAGTCGCGGAAAACATCGGAGCCGTCGTTCCCGGGACACAGGAGAATCGTGTCACCTGTTCGGCTCTTTTGATACGCCAGCAGCACCGATTCGTCGAACGACCCGACGAGGAACGTCTGAGTGGCCTCACCGAGGACTCGGTTCATGCTTTCCTTGCACTCGCCGACGAGAACGAGGATGCGAACTTTTTCGTTCATGATTCCAAAGTACTTGTCGTAGGCGAAGCCTTCGATCTCCTTACCGCCGGCGATGAGGATGACCGGCTCCTTGTAGGCTTCAAGGCTCGTCTTGAGCTCCTCCATGGTCTCGCTCTTGGAGTCGTTGTAGAACTTCACGCCGTTCTTCTCGACCACAAACTCAAGGCGGTGCGGGATACCAGGGAAGTTTTCGATGCAGTACTGGATCGACTGGTCGGAGCACTTGAGTGCCTTGCAAGCGGTAATGCACGCCATGATGTTCTCGCGGCTGTTCTGGCCCACGATGCGCATCTGGGTCACCTTGAACTCTGAGTGGTAGTGGATGTTCGAGTGAATCCGCTTGTCGTGAAAGTGTGTACCCTGGATCTCATTGATCACGCCCATGCTCACGAAGCTCTTACGTGAGTACCAGAAGGTCTGCGCCTGGCAATTGCGCAAGATACTGTTCCCCGCAAGCTTGTCAAAATTTACGACGAGGTAGCTTTCTGGGTCGAGATCTCGCGCAACCTTCAGGGCCGTATCGAGGAACTCACCTGCGCCCTTAAACCGCCCCGGCACACTTTTTTCTTCGAGGTTGGGATAGATCGCCATGATGGGTTTAAAATTGCTGACCGTCTGCAGCTGGAGCGGGGATACCTCAACGACGACGTAATCAACGTCATCTTTATTTGGCATCATGAGATAATTAATGAATGGTTCTTCGCTGGTTCCGCCGACGAATACGTTCTTTTTATCTACTCGTAGAGTATATCCAATCATGTGGGCAATAGATGTTCTGCCGTAACTTCCACAAACAGCAACGATCGGCTTTTTGCAGTTCGCATACGCAAAGGCGAAGTCACTATAGACTTCTTTGCCCTGCTCTCGCGCAGCTTTCAATTGCGGAAGATTCGGATCAACTGAGGACGAATAAACGACTACGTCAGCATCCGTGAAATCTTCCTCGCGGTGCTCCCCGAGCGTCATAGTTGGGTTCGGCGTAATCCGCTTGAGGCGCTTCACCTGCTTGTTCAAATCGAAGATCGGCTTGATGTCCGTAACCTTGATCTCGCTGCCGATTTGATTAAACAGGTTGATCAGCGCGAAACCAGTCTTGCCGAGGCCGACGATAAGAACTTTTTTACCTTTATATTTTTCCATGACTTTCTCCGTCTTATCTAAGTTTCAGGGAGGCGAGAGCAAGGATCGCAAGCACTAAGCTTATGATCCAGAATCTTACGATCACTTTGGTCTCGGGCCAGCCCGAGAGTTCGAAGTGATGGTGAATGGGCGCCATTTTAAAAATTCGTTTTTTCGTAGTTTTGTAGGACGCGACCTGAAGGATGACTGAGATCGCTTCTGCTACGAAGATCCCACCTATGAAGACAAACAGGACCTCGTTCTTCGTCATCACGGCCATCGTCCCGAGAGCACCCCCGAGGGAAAGGGAACCAACGTCACCCATGAAGATTTCTGCAGGGTAGGCATTATACCATAGGAAGCCCGCACCAGCTCCGACCAAAGCACCAGCGATAACGAGCAGCTCCCCCACATCCGAAATGCTCGGAATTAAGAGATAGTCAGCGAGTTCAACGTGGCCCGCAACGTAACTTAGCAAACCGAGAGTTGACGCCGAAATGATAACGGGACCGATCGCGAGCCCATCAAGACCGTCGGTGAGGTTAACGGCGTTACTAGTACCCACGATCACAAGAGAAGCAAAGGGGACGTACCACCAGCCGAGATCGATCACTGAATCTTTGATGAAGGGAAGATAAAACTGTGTATCTGTGACCTTCCACGCAATCATCAGATAGGAAACAACCCCTGCTGTCACAAACTGCCAGAGGAGCTTCTGGCGTGCCGAAACACCTTTCGAGTTCTTCAGCAGAACTTTTAGATAGTCATCGAGACCACCCAAAAAGAAATAGCTCATCATCACGACAAGCGTCAGAACGAAAGGCTTGCTGGAGAAGTTACCAGTAATGCCACAGGCAATCATGGCAGACCCAATAATGAACACACCGCCGAAGGTTGGCGTACCTTTTTTCTTTTTATGTGATTCTGGCCCATCCTCTCGGATGCTTTGACCAAACTGCCGAAGCTTCATGAGAGCAATAAAACGCTTGCCCCAGATAATCGATACAACAATGGCGATGATAAATGCGATGAACGAACGAACCGTAATATAGCGAAATAGATTCAATATATGGTGGTTCTGACTTAGCGGGTAAAGCCAGTGAAAAAGCATGCTTAGGCCTTGAATGAGGGTAACCTTAAGTTATAGCGATAAGCGACTCCAATTGTAAAGAGCGGCTCCCCTTGATCAGCGCATATCTTTTGCCCTGGGTCACACGGCTCCACTCACTTCCTTTCAGTACTGAAGCATTTGAGTAGCAGAGACCTCTCCCTAAGCCATTGAGATAGTGAGGGGCAAACCGGCCGACAAAAATCACCTCTGCTGCAGGCCATTGCTTTAGGAATTCCGCCACTTCCCGATGGTATTGAGCTGTTCCGTCGCCGAGTTCATTCATGTCACCAAGCACAACTACTGCTGAAGAAGGTGAAACTTCATGAGCAGTAAGCCAGTCAAAAAATCCCACAATCGCTGCTTTCATCGAAGATGGGTTTGCATTGTAGGCGTCGAGATAAATCTGCTGATCTCCGAACTGAACCCATTCCGATCGATTGGCCGTCGGCCGAAATTCCGAAGCCACAGCTCTGAGCTCGTCTCTGTGGTCCGGCGCGAGCGTTGCCGCAATCGACCATGCCGTAGCGAGGTTAAGAAAATTGTGAGCACCTGTGATGAACGAATTTCGAATTGTCTGAGTTCCCAGGACTCCCGAAATCTCCACATGATCAAATCCTATCTTAAACCTCAAGTCCGCTGGATCCTTCGTCGAGTAAGTGATCGTCGAAGGTTTTCTCTCCTGCTCGCGGAGAAATACATCGTCCATATTCTGAAAATACGGCCCCTTTGTAACTGCATGATAGAGGTAGCCCTCTTCTTGAAACACCGCTTGCTCAGTCCCAAAGAACTCGAGATGAGTTGCTCCAATGTTAGTGACAATACCGCCGTCAGGATTCGCCATATCACACAGGACCTTGATCTCTCCTGGATGGTTACTTCCGAGTTCAAGCACACAGATTTTAGTTTCTGGACGAATCTGCAAAAGCGTCAGAGGAACACCGAGATGATTGTTGTTGTTTTTTTCAGTCGCAACGACCTGACCCGGGAGAACTTTTTTCAGCATGAACGCGAGCATTTCTTTATGGGTCGTTTTTCCGTTCGAACCAGAAATCGCAAATACTGCCCCCCCCCCGGCCTGCCACTGCCGCACGTGGAGGCTCCCCAGCTCCTGGGTAAAACCAACGCTATCTCGTACGGCAACAAACACTCGATCGGTGTAGATTTTCTTTAAGTCGGCGATGATGTGCTCGTTATCTTCATTTTTCTGATACACGAGGATCGGGCATCCCTTTCGAAGCAGGTCCTCAGCGTAGTCGAGGGGGTTATGCTTGGCGCCAGGGAAGGCAATAAAGAGTGCTGGGTGCTGGTACTGACGTGAATCGGTGCACACACTCACGAGAGATTGGTTAAGCTTGCCGGTGATTGCGAGCACGGTCTGGCAATCGGCAATCAATCGCGTGTCAATCATGGGGTGTTCCTTCGAGATTTGTAGAAGTTTTCAAGCTCTTCGATGTCACTGTACGGGTGTTTGGTGGTCCCAATGAGGATGTAATCCTCGTGGCCTTTTCCGGCGAGCACCAAGAGTTCGCCCGCTGCTAAATTTGTTAGAGCGCTACGAACTGCAAGCGGACGCTCCACAGTAACTTCTACCGCAGGGTGACTCCCTACTCCAGCACGAATGTCTTGGATGATCGACACTGGATCTTCCGAGCGTGGATTATCACTAGTTAAGATGATTCGATCAGCGAGCTGGGAAGCAACTTTTCCCATGAGGGGTCGCTTGGAACGATCTCGATCTCCCCCGCAACCGAAGAGAACGACGAGACGATGCCGGGGATAGCTTCCTCGGATGCCTCTGAGAATATTCTCGAGAGCGTCTGGAGTATGTGCAAAGTCCACAACCGCAGCCCTGTCATCCCATTCTCGCACATAGAAGCGGCCAGGAGGCGAGGCCAGGTTCTTCAATTTCTCTCGGCTAACGTGAACATGGATTTTTGCTAACAACCCAACTGCACAGGCGAGGTTGTCGAGGTTAAAGCTTGCCTTGAAAAAGGGAGGGAGTACCTCTCGGTCCGATTCGGAAAAGTCTCTCGTGAGCTCAAGACAAGGGCAATCCTTAAGCTGATTAATAAGTGCCTTTTGCGTGTTCGGGACAATGAGCGCGGCACCAGGCTTGAGATAACCGATAATCTTCTTTTTTGCTGCAAAGTATTCACCCATGCTGCGGTGATAGTCGAGGTGGTCCTGCGTGAAGCTGGTCCAGGCGGCAGCCGTGAAAACAAGGCCTGCAATCCGCTGCTGATCGAGCGCGTGAGAGCTTGCTTCCATCACAACAAAATCCAGACTCCCCCCATAGCGATGTAGAATCTGCCGGAGTTGGACCTGGCCCGGTGTGGTCGCTCCCATGTCCTCCAGAGTCTTCCCTTGTTGGCGAACCCCGAGAGTTCCGATAGAGAGGCCTCGAAGGCCCGCGGCTTCACCCAGTTGCAGTACGAGGTCGGCCGTTGTCGTCTTTCCGTTCGTTCCCGTTATCGCGAGGATAGAAAGATTCGGCTGTAAAGGATAAAAGACATCACAGAGTTGAGAGAGACACTCTACCCAGGAATCTTCACGGATCACAATATAAGGACGCGAGATTGGCCGTGATGGCCTACGGCCTAGAAGGAGAACGATCGCTTTAGAATTCCGAAGCCTATCCTCAAGGACGCCCAGGGCGAGATCTCCCGCGGCAAGGTTATATGCTACGAGTTCATTGTCTTTCGCGGTTTCAATCCTCCAGTCAAGGCCGCAGATCACATCAAGGATTGTGGAGATGTTCCCATCACAGAACTTACTGAGAATACTTTTGATCAGCTCATTCTTCATATGTCGGCGGCGTAAAGTGAAGGTGCATCGACTTTGTGCTCGCGAGGGGTTCTCCCGCTGCCGGATTCTGTCGCGATACCACTCCAAAGCCCGTGAGCTCTATCTGCAGATCGAGGGATTCCGCCATTCTAAGGGCCGATGCCTTATCCATTCCAATGAAATTCGGCATTCGCCCTGGACCAACGAGGCGACTCGCGGCCTGCGTGGTATTTACCGTGTCGAGGTTCTTGGCATTCGCCTCTGGACTGTATTGAGCAAACTGAGAAAAGTCTTTTTTCTTATACAGTAGGTGCTGCGTGATCTTTCTGAACACCGGAGCTGCCGCCACGTTACCGTAGTAACCGTTTGCCTTCGGATTATCGACGTAGACGAGGACGACGAACTTTCGATTCACGTTGACCGGGAATCCGGCAAAGCTCGAGATATAGCCCTCGTAGCCGCCGCGCTCAGAGACTCGCTGGGCAGTGCCTGTTTTCCCGGCGATCGCATAGTGCGGAATACGAGCTGCGGTACCGGTACCTTCGGTCACTGCTTTGATGAGCATTTCGGTAACCTGATCCGCTGTCTTTTCAGACAGGATCCTGTTCTTTTTTACTAGCTGCGATTCCTCAGATTTTAAGAATGTCGGCCGCACAAGGTATCCACCGTTTGCGATCGCCGCGTACGCACGGAGCATCTGCACACCGGTCGTGGCAACACCATGCCCGAAGCTTATGTTCGAAAGCGTGAGGGGCATCACCTTCTCGGCGTTCGTCATGATGCCCTTGGATTCGCCCGTGAGCTCGATGCCAGTCTTCTGACCGATCCCGAAGTCCTTAAGCGTCTTCCGAAGGCGTGGGTAGGTGAGGTCGAACGCCATCTTCGTCGTTCCGACGTTTGAGCTGTCGCGAAGAATCTCTTCCACCGACAACCACTCCGGCTTTTTGCTGCTCTCGGCTTCCGTGATGTAGTGATTCTGAACTCGGAGCCGACCGAACTCACAGAAGTATTTTTTCTCTGGTGTCGCAGACCGATGTTCAAGCGCAGCGGCCACCGTGAGCGTCTTGAAGATCGAACCAGGCTCAAATGGATCAGTGACGAACGCAAGCTTTCTATTCTCCACTGAGTATTTACTGACGTGATTCGGGTCAAAGGTCGGGTAGTTTGCCATCGCCAGGATCTCGCCGGTTTCGGCGTCCATGACACCCGCACCACCGCGCGAGGCTTTGTGGTGCGTGACAGCTTCCTTCAGATAGTTCTCGACGGCACCCTGAAGCTCTTTATCAATTGAAAGTTGAATGTCCCTCGCTGGACGCGCCTTAGTTTCAATCGTTTCGTACTTAAAAGGCCGCCCCTTGGCGTCGCGGTGATAGCGCACCAGCTGCGCTTCGCCCCGGAGCTCGCTGTTGAGGGCGCGCTCGATGCCGGCCATGCCGACGTTATCGATCCCAGTGAAGCCGAGGATCTGCGAGGAGAGCTCGTGGTTCGGGTAGACGCGCGTGCTGTGCTCTTCGAGGTGGATGGCGTCGAGCTTCCGAATCTTCTTCACCTGCTCCTCGCTCAGGCGAATCCGTCGCGCGAGCCAGGTGTATTTATTACGGTTTTTCACCTTGTTCCACAGATCGTTGTACTTCAGCTCCGGCACCACCTGCGCGAGGCCCTTGATCTGCTTCACGAAGTCAAGGCCCTTCTTGCGCGGAAAGGTGTAGAGGTTCCAGGTCTGGACGTTAATCGCGAGTGGCGTGCCGTGCCGGTCGACGATGTTCCCGCGCTGCGGGAACTCGCGCGTCTCGCGCATGAACTGGCTCTTCGCGTAGGCAAGGAGTCGATCCTTCTGCACCATCTGAATGTAGAAAGCCTTCGCTCCCACGAGCGCGAATAAAACCACGAAAATGAAAAAGGTAATTTGAATCCGAGTCTTCACAGGCCCCCTATACTAAGCACATCCATGTGCTTAGGGAATGAGGATTATCTGCTCGGGACCCGGCTCTTTCAGATTGAACTTCTCCGCGTATTCGCGGAGTCGTTGCACTGAGAGCATCCGTGCCCTTTGCGCTTTTAGTTCCTTGTTCTGCACCAACACCCGATCCATGGTGTTCTCCAGCCCATCGAGCTGGTAGGCCTGTTCAACGGACTTCATCCTGATCGTCACGAACAGTACGGCCATACAAGAAAACGTTAATGTAAATGGGAGAATGCGAGGGTGGAACAACGTTTGAATAACTTTGTTGTCTTTCCAGGTCGGACTAGTCTTCTTGTTCCTCAGAGCCATCATACCCTCCATGGTGTTCTGTTCGCCGCATGACCCTCAGCTTGGCACTCCTTGCCCTAGGGTTCGAATCCACTTCGCGCGCGCTTGGAACAATCGGCTTCTTCGTTAATATTGTAACGCGGTTCCCTGACTTCGCCACTATTTCTTTATAGGTATGTTTCACGATCCGATCTTCCAGGGAATGGAAGCTGATGATCGCCGCGGTTCCGCCGTCGGCCAAGAGATCCGCGAGCGTCGCGAGCATGCGCTCGAGGGCGCCGAGTTCATCGTTCACCGCGATTCGAAGCGCTTGGAAAGTTCGCGTAGCGGGATGAGCGCCTCGGTGTCTTTGGTTCGCGGGGTAAGAAAGAAAGCAGGTCTCTTCCAATTCTCCGGTGGTCCGATAGGGGCCCTCTTTCCTACGTTCGCAAATCCGCGCAGCGATTCTGCGAGAGAGTCGCTCTTCTCCATACTTGAAGATCAGATTCGCCAAATCTTCCTCTGGGAGCTCGTTTACGAGGTCGGCTGCGGTTGCGATCGAGCTGTTCGACGTATCCATGCGCATGTCGAGCGGGGCATCTGAGCGGAACGAAAACCCGCGCTCGCCGGCATCGAACTGGTGCGACGACACACCAAGGTCTGCCAGGATCCCATTAAATAGTCCGGGCTTGTTCGCCTGAAACCAAGTCGCGAGTTGATCAAAGTTAGCATGAACTAACTTGGCGCGCCCCTGCCAGCCATTGCGCTCCAGGAGCTGAGTTCCATTTTTAATGGCATCGGGATCTTGGTCAAAAGCGATTAATCGCGCGGTGGGAAAGCGCCGGAGGATCTCCGAACTGTGGCCGCCGCCACCAAAGGTCAGATCGGCGAAGAGAGGAGTCTCGATCCCCTCTGCCCCTACGGAGAGCGCCTTGAGACATTCCTCCAGCAAAACGGATACGTGGGGCAGATAGGTTTCGCTCACTTTAGGACGACTCC
>JBKHVY010000003.1:0-33712 GCA_046569805.1 Bacteriovoracia bacterium
GCTTCAGACCTGGCGTCTCCTCACGAACCACATAAAAGCGATGCGCGCTCAGGGACGTGTACTTCCTTACCTAAACCAGCGCTTCTGGGATTCCGGGTACTGGAAGCGACCATTACTTCTGGGTGGCGTGCTCGTTCTGGGGATTCTCTTCTATCGTCACGTGCTCCACCCCGTGCTGCCTTCGCAGAACTTGCCTTTCAAGCTCGAGCGCATGTCGGCTTCGCACACGGGCATTCAGTCGGAACTCGGCGACGCACTCTATCGCACCGATAAGCGCTTGCACCACATCATCAAGTGGATTCTCTCGGTTGGGGATTCTGTGGCAACCGGTGATTTTGATGGCGACGGCCAGATCGATCTCTTCTTGTCGAACACTCTGAAGAAAGATGGCCAGCGGGCGGCACTGTACCGTAACGCTGGAGATTTTAAGTTTGAGCGGGTGGAGTTGCCGATTGGAAATTATTTCGATCGCATCGAAGAAAATGGTCTTCCCTCGAACGGTCTGTTCGTTGACTACGATAACGATGGCGACCTCGACCTCTTCGTCATGGTCGCATTTGGCCACCCACTCTTGCTGCAGAACCAACTCTCGCAGACAGGGACGCCAACCTTCCGCGACGTCACCAAGGAACTGGGGCTCGCGGACTACGTCAACGGTATCGCCGTGACCTTCGCCGACCTTGATCGCGACGGGCGCTTAGACCTCGTGGTGGGCCACACCTGGCCACGCTTTCTTCCGGGCTACCCAAGTGATAAGCCGGAGCTCCTGAATGTCTTCAAGCTTCCTCAGCCGCAGTACGACGGCGACGTCCGCATGTTCGACTTCATGCACTCTTCCTGGCACATGTCCGACAATGGAGGTGTGAACGAAGTCTATCGGCAAACGGAGGCCGGGAGCTTTGAGAAACTTGACTCCACTAAGATCGGCCTTCCGGAGCACTTCTGGACGCTCGCCATCGGTACGGCCGATTTCAACCACGACGGCTGGATCGATCTCTACATGGCCAACGACTTCGGGCCCGATAACGTTTACCTGAATCAGCAGAACCTCACTTTCAAAAAGATCGAAGGCGATTTCTTCGGGAGCCTTGGTCGCGATACGTATAAAGGTATGAATGCATCCGTGGAAGACGTCGACGCTGACGGCTTCCAGGACGTCTACGTCTCGAACGTCCACCACGAGCTCCAGGCCGAGGGCAGCCTCTTCTGGTTCTTTCAGCAAGACAAAACCGGGAAACTCATTTTCGAAGATCGTGCCACGAGGCTTGGAGCGCTCAACGAGGATCGCTTCGGCTGGGGGGCAAGCTTTGCGGACTTTAATAACGATGGCTGGTTGGATCTGGTTCAGGCCAACGGCATGGTCGACGATAGGCCCGATAAGAAGTTCGACTCCTGCAAGGACTACTGGTACACCAACGAGAAGATCGCTCGCTCACCACCGGAGATCCACCGCTACATCCAGAACTGGGGCGACATCCGCGGGTACTGCATTTATCCGAACGAAAAGAACCGCTTTTACTTACATACCGGACGCACTGACCAGCAGATGTATGTCGACGTCGCGGAGGCCGTGGGACTCGACCAGCAGGATAATTCGCGAGGAGTGGCGACGGCGGACTTTAACAACGATGGCCTCATGGATCTCGTGGTCACGAATCAGCACGGCGAGCCGGATGTCTTAAAGAATACTTGGGTCAAGGGTGAGAAGCCGGCGTGGCTTGGTCTTGAGTTCCAGTCGCGCTCACCGGACTGCAACCGCATGGCACTCGGGTCGACCCTTGCCGTACGATGGACCTCACAAGGCAAAGAGCGCGTTCAGTTCAAGGAGCTGAAGCTTGCGAATGGGTTTAGTGCCCAGAACGAGGCACGCATTCATCTAGGGCTTGGCGCCGATGTCACGGGGCCGGTCGCCGTCGAAATAAATTGGTGTCAGAAACATCGTCAGCGGATTACCATCGACGAGCTCAATCGCTACATAAGGATCACGCTCGATGGCACGGCTCAGCTTTAGTATAGAACCCGTCTCTCAGGTTTCAAGGCCTGATCAAGACGTAATGTTTCAATTGTTCCAGCAGTACTACGATCTGCCCGATCCGGCGGCGTTCTTTCGCGACTTCCGAGCGAAAGACGATGTGATCATTCTCCGCGATCGAAAGACGCGAGAGATAAAAGGGTTCTCTACTCAGCTCAAGCTCACTCATCGCATCGACGGAAAGGAGTACTTGGGCGTCTTCAGCGGTGACACGATCATCGATCGAGACTACTGGGGCGATTACACTCTCGGTTGGGCGTTCTTCTGGTACCTCGCAAAACTTTGCCTGCCGTGGCCTCAGAAGCGTATCTACTGGCACCTCATCTCGAAAGGCTACAAGACCTATCTTCTGATGACGAACAACTTCACGACTTTCTATCCGCGCTACGACCAGACGACGCCGGCGTTCTTTCAGAAGCTCTCGGACGACTTCGCGGCCCAGCTCTATCCGCAGACTTACTCCAAGAAACTCGGGCTCCTCATCTTCGAGGGGCCGCACGAACACCTCAAGGCCAACGTTGCTCCCATCACAGACGATCTCCGCCAGCGCTATCCGCACATCCGGTACTTCGCAGAGAAGAACCCCAACTGGGCACACGGGAACGAACTCGTCTGCGTCGCGGAGTTCCACCTCTTCCTGCCGCTGCTCCTCGCGAAGAAGCTCGTGTTAAAAACATTGCGACGGAGACTTCTTCCTGTGAAGAGTACTGCCCGGTAGTATGTGGTGGATCTACTTCCTCGCCCTGGCTTCCGCACAAGAAGAGCTTCCGACGGTTGAAGTGAGGCCACAGTCGAACGTACTGCTTGAGCGCGTGACCTCGCCCGTTTGGCAAGGCCCGGAGCAAGCGCTCCTCGAAGCTACGCAGATTCAGGATGCCCTTCTTCAGGCGCCCGGTGTGGTCTTCACGCAGAACGGAGGTTTCGGCGGGCGCGGTGCTTTCTACCTCCGCGGCAGTGAATCGCGGCACACGGTATTCCTGACGGATGGCCTACGCCTCAATGACCCCTCGAACACAGATCGTCACTACGACACGGCCTTTCTTCTCCCCGCGCTCTACGAAAATGTGCTTCTACTCCAGGGACCAAGTCCCGTGCTCTACGGGGGTGACGCCACAGCTGGAGTGATCGAACTGATTCCGCGACGCGGGAAGGAGAAGCCAGAAACCATCGTGAGTGCCGGTGCCGGCTCCTTTGCGAGCTATCACGGCAGTCTCATTCAAGACTGGCAGCGCGGATCCCATCAGGGAACTTTCGCCCTTAGTCGCTCACAGACCCAAGGCTTTTCACGCTTGAGTCGCAAGCGGTTTGGAGCACAAGAGGCAGACGGAGCGGAGTCGACGCAAATCCAGCAGGCTTCGCGCCACGGCTGGAGTGCGAAACTCTCGACGGAGCTCTGGGTGCAGGGAGTGTTGGGGGAAGCGGAGCAAGACGGAGCAACAAGCGACGAGCGCGAAGATGAGACCAAAAATCGCCAGGGCAGTCTTTCGCAAGTGACCCGGGCCCTGACCTCCTGGGGCGAAGTCTGGCTCCGTACCGGACTCGTCAGTCACGAGCGAAAACTCCAGACGCAAGTCCTCGGCCGCGAAACCTATCGCGGCGAGACTCGGCTCGTGCAACTCGGAGCCGAGGTGAAGCACGGGGATCTGCGCAGTCTCGTCGGAGTTCAGTGGGACGGTGAGTGGACACGCTTCGATGAGACTCACAAGCAGAACGATCTCGCTTCCTTGTTCGTCCTTGAGCGTCTTCAGATCAACGATTGGACGCTCGAAGTGGGTGGTCGCGGGGAGTCGCACCAGCGCTACGGCGAGTTCTTCGCCGCCGAAGGCACTGTAAAGTATCAGTGGTCAGAGGCATGGTCCAGTTACGGCAAATGGGCAAGAGGTTACAAAACACCTTCGCTTTATCAACTGTACGCGCCTCCGCTCTTTGGGTTTCCCTTGGGCAATGAGGACCTGGTGTCGGAGACGAACCAGTCCTTTGAAGCAGGTCTGCAGTTACAGTCGGCAGGGGTCATTGAACTGCTCTTGTTCCAACAAGAGTTTCGCGACCTCATCGTCTACAGCAATGCCGGCTACGAGAACCGCGGTGAACTTCGAGTGCGTGGTGTTGAACTTTCTGGCGTGAGCCCAGAGCATCGTTGGGGCCAGCTCAGGCTTTCGGCCAGCGGACTCGACTACGCGAACTATCAGCAATCACCCCTAAGGAGACCGCGCTATTTGGGTTCGCTCCAGTGGACTCGAACTCAAGGTCGCGTGACGACAGAGCTGGGCCTGCGCTGGTTAGGTGCCCGCAAAGATATCACTGACACAGGTCGCGTCGCTCGCCTTGCGGGGTACGAAGTTTTAAACGCTGCTTTGAAATACGCACCGAATGCTCGAGATCAGTGGATCCTGCGCCTTGGAAACGTCACGGATCGAACCTACGAGGACGTGTGGGGCTACTCCGTTGCGCCGATTAACTGGCAGCTGCAATATCTCGGAAGGTTTTAAAAGAACAGGGACCCTCGAGGCGAGGATCCCTGTGAGAAAAATCTTAGAAGCGACGTGAGCGAAGACCGAGGATGTTGATACGCGACGGTCTGTCACGACGGCCACCGAGCTCAGAGCGACCGATGATTTGAATGTTACGGATGCACATCTCGCGGCCACCCCAGCGCTGGTTATCGAGGCGCAACCAGCCGGACTCGGACCGCTGCGCGAGGTAGCTCGGAGAGCGCACGTCGTCGAGCGAGCCGTCTTGGTACATGACCGTCACCCGATCGATGTACGTGCCATCACCAAGAGACTGGAGCATGATCGCCTCGACGTCACACACCGGGCGCGCGAACGGCGGGTTCGAGTAGCGATTATCAAATTCCGTCACGAAGATCTCCGAGAGGAAGAGGACGTTGAAGCCGTCGGGCTGCGTGATGCGACCGCCGTTACCACCGCCGGGGAACGGTGGACGCGGGCCTGGACCTGGAAACGGACCAGGACCCGGGGCCGGAACTGGACGACGAATAGATTGATCGATGGTGGCGATCAGTTCGATGCGTGAGGGCTTCCAGAAAGAGCCGCGGCTTGAGGCATCGATGACGAAGCGATCGATGCAACGACGGTTTCCACGGAGGTCAAAATTCGCAGTCGATTCACCTTCACGGAGCGTTTGGTTGACGAAGAAGCGCTGGCTCGCTGCGCGGTCGGAGAACTCCACCGAGATGGTGCGAATGTCGGCCTTGTCTTTTCTCATCACGGCGCGGATCGAGACGACGTTACAGAGGTCTTGGAAGTCCCGGATCTCGAGGTCTGTCTGGAGGTCTGAGACGGTGACGGTCCCCAGACTGATGTCGCGCAACTGCGCGTGCGTGGTGCCGGAGAAGAGAGTGGCAAACAACGCGAATCCTAAAAGCTTTAGCATAAACCATCCTTTGAGTCGGTTAGCGTGATAACCCCAAACTAGGACGACGACGAAAGGATTGCCTAGAAGTGCTTTTTGGCACCGGCTCCGATTCAGCTTATGTCTGTATTTTTTTCAGAGGTTCTAAAGGTTTGCGAGAGGTTAGTGCAACGTTTTGTCAGTTTCGTCGGTAAAACAACACGAACCAGGATGGTCTTCGAGCTCGTCGTTCATACTGCTCTCGAATTCTTCGAGAGGAGTGCCTGTTACGCCTAGACTGTCGGCAAGGGTTTGGTTCACTGTCGGGTGCTCAACTTTCACTTCGAGCCCCATCGCTTCGTACTCACCGGCCACGATATAGGCTCGGTCAGCGTCCTGGACTGGACACTCAAAGAGAACTTGTGCTGAGTGCAGATCGATCACACGAACTTTTAGCAATCTCTACTCCACGGTTGATGACATCGTGGGAGAATGGTAATTGTCACGGGTCAACCTTGTAAAGAGAAGGACCATGTTCGTATTTCTTATCGACTCCAACCCTCTGATTTCTGTTTGGCTCGAGGCACAGGCAAGGGCACGAGGCGAAAATTTTTACTCGCTCAAAGAGATTGCTGCTTCCGCTTACATGATCCACGACCTCGCCCCGCAGGTCCTGGTGATCGACGGAAAAACGGCACAGACAGGCGGGAGTGAGTTTCTCGCTACACTTGCGGACTACCCGGAAGTCAGAAAGATTCCAGTTATAGGCTTCGGCGAAGCCCTGCCGGAGTGGTGTGGGGCCTTGAATATTAAGGGACATATCCCCAAGCCCGTGAATCCTGAACTGTTCCATCAACAGGTTCTGGCGCTTCTGGGAGAAGCCTCAGTATACTAGAGACTTAAGGGGGGGATCAAATGGCTTTTGAGAAACGCGATAAACTCATCATCGGCGTGGGGCTTTCCGCCACCATCATATTCTTCCTCGTCACGATCTACTTCCGAAGCGGAGCCTTTAAGTAGCTAAAGAATGTGTGCCGAACGGGTGCGATCCCGCTGCGACATGAAGAGAGCGCTTGCCTGTCGATCATGCACCGAGAGAAGGACATCGACCAGCTCCTGGTAATGGCAATGGATCCACTGCGCGGCGAGATGCGTCGGTGTTTCGAGCACAAGTGTGCCGTCTGTTAAAACAACAGGGCGGACATTTCTGAACCACTGGTGATGAACTTCGGGGCCTAGGACTTCAAGCAGCTGATCTGAGACCGTGAGCCACAGGTAGCTGGCCTTAACCACCGGACAAGCGTTCTTTAGCGCCTCAATTGGACGCGTACTTCCGAAGCCGCGGCCAAGGCGGGCTTCGTGACTGAAACTTGTTCTCTTCAAAGGGCGTGATTTTTTCAAGATCCTGAGCCTAAGGGAAGGGGGGCATGAGCGCAAGAAAAAATTTTTATGTTTCACTTTCCATGTTCACATCCCACTCCGGCGCATCTGGCGCGAGGATGTACGAGTGTAGTCCCAGCTGGGCGAAGATGAAGTCCGGAATACGAATCCGGTAGAAGATGCCGTTCTCGTGGGATCCCATCTTGACGATGTTCGCGTTCCCGCGCAGCCGCGCGTGGGCGTCGCCGGCGTCGTAGGGGATGAAGAGGTCGTAGTGGTCTTGCTGCGAGAGAAAGTAGTTGATGACGTGCGTTCGGAGCTCGCGCATGTCCTCGTCGTCATAGCTTGAAACCAGAAATGACTGTGGATATTGACGCATAATAATGCGCGCGCGCAGCGGATCGTTTAAGAGGTCTTTCTTATTGAACACGACGAGCTGCTTCTTCTCCTGGATGCCGAGCTCTTTAAGGACGTCCTGCGTGACCTCGAGGTGCTTCTGGAAGTTCGGGTCTGAAATGTCACACACGATCAGCAAAAGATCTGCTTCGATGGCCGACTCAAGCGTGGTCTTGAAGCCCTGCACGAGCGTGTTCGGAAGGTTCTGGATGAAGCCCACCGTGTCGATCATGATCATGGGCGGCTTCGAGTCCGGATTGAGTGTTCGAAAGGTCGAATCAAGTGTGGCGAAGAGCTTGTTCTCTTCAAGCACGTTCACGCGACACAGGCGATTCATGAGCGAGGACTTGCCGGCGTTGGTGTACCCCACGAGCGCTGCAGTCACGGCCTGGTTCTGGCGCTTCTTGCGTTGGACCTCACGAGTACGAGAGATTTCGATGAGCTGTTTTTTGTAGAAACGAATGCGCTCGCGCACCATGCGTCGGTCGAGCTCGATCTGTTGCTCACCTTCACCACCTACGGCACGACCCCCGCCGCGTTGCTTCGAGAAGTGGCCCCACATCGAGGTCAGTCGCGGGAGGAGGTACTCAAGGCGCGAGATCTCGATCTGGATGCGCGCCTCTTTCGTGCGCGCGTGCATGGCGAAGATCTCGAGGATGATGGTGTTGCGGTCAACTACCTCGAGGCCCGTAGTTTTCTTGATGTTACGCGCCTGACTGGCGGTGAGCTCGAAGTCGAACACCAAGACCTCTTCGCCGGCGGCTTTCGCTTCTTCGCCAATCTCGGCGATGCGCCCTTCACCCAGCATCATGGAAGGGTTGATGTTCTTCACATTCTGAAAGTATTCGTTGCCGGCCTGAAGGCCCAGAGTCCGCAAGAGTTCGCGCAGCTCGCGCATGGAGGCTTGGCTCAGCTGGGCCGTGGCGTGGCTTTCGAAGCGCTCACACACTAAGGACACGAGGCCTGCCTTCTGGCCTAGGGGGAGTTTGTATTCGTCATCGTTAAAATTCATGTGAGTTCCACTTCGAGGTTGTCGAGCAAGCGGACGCTGCCGACCTTCAGCACGCCGAGGAAAACGGCGCG
Organism: Bacteriovoracia bacterium; assembly: GCA_046569805.1. Classification (GTDB taxonomy): domain Bacteria; phylum Bdellovibrionota; class Bacteriovoracia; order Bacteriovoracales; family Bacteriovoracaceae; genus UBA6144. The sequence goes on from JBKHVY010000003.1 coordinate 8,246, forward strand.
GCCAGTTTGAGGGAGATGTTCTTTAAGACCTCGAGCTTCGCGCAGTTCGAGGTAGTTCCAGCGGGGATCACGTGCGACGAGGGAGCTCAGCCACGCGCGCACACTCGCGGCGTTGGCGGCACTTCCACCGAGACGCAGGGCCGCTTCTTTGAGCGTGCGTGAGATGTGGAGGGCGAGCTCTTTTTCCGTCGCGTCGAGGTACTGGTTACGAGAGGAGAGCGCCAGGCCCTGGTCGTCGCGGATAATGGGGAGGCCCTTGACGTGGATCGCAAGACCTAGGTCGCGGGCCATGCGCTTTATGACCCGGTACTGCTGGTAGTCCTTGCGGCCGAAGTACGCCGTGCGTGGCTTCACTAGTTGGAACAAGAGATAGACGACCGTCGCCACACCCGTGAAGTGACCTGGTCGTGCCGCGCCTTCGAGGAACCCATCGAGCGCCGGCACGGAGATTTCTGATCCGAAGCCCTCGGGATAGATCTCCTTCGGGTCGGCAGGAGCGAAGATCACGAGTTCACGGTTTGGATATTTTTTTAAAAGCTCGGTGGCGAGCTGACAGTCCTGTTCGAGCGTTCTTGGGTAGCGGGCGAAGTCGTCGTTCGGACCGAACTGCGTCGGGTTCACGAAGATCGAGAGCACACTGGTCTGCCGCTCGCGCAGCGAGGCTTCGAGCAGCGACATGTGGCCCCGGTGCAGGTTCCCCATGGTTGGGACAAAGCCCACGTCATCGCTCACGCCCATGCGCCATTGATGAAGTTCTTGAGCTGTGCGAATGAGCCTCATGCGAATACTCCCGTCTCATCCCACCTCACTACGGCGGCGGCGAGCTCTGCCTTGCTAAGCGCCTGCGCATTCTGAATCTGATCTTTTGTCACGAGCCAGTAGGTTCCGCGGCTCTCAGCGAAGCCCTCGCGCTTTCTTGCCTCGAGGAAGCCACTGTGGACGCGATTTCCAATCATGAGGTCCACCGGCTTGCGGTTAAACTTTTCTCGGAAGACGGCTTCAGTGGTCTCCGTCTCCGCAGCGAAGGACACGAATTTCTGACCTGGTTTTTTTTGCTTTAAAAGCTCCGCCAGGATGTCGACGGCCCTGACGACCGGAAGCTCTGTGAGCTGGTCTTTCTTGAGCTTCCCCGCGGCGGTGTGGAACTCGAAGTCTGCGACGGCTGCGGCGGCGATGATGGTGGAGGCGTGCGGTGCCTCCGCGAGCGCCGCTGTCAGCATCTGTTGTGTGGTGGGCGTTTCGATGACTTTGCATGAAGGATGCGCTGAGAGAGCAGCGACGCCTGCGGGCACAGGATGGCCCGCAAGGAGTGTGACCTTGGTTCCTCGTTTGAGGTACGCGCGCGCGAGTTCGACACCGGTTAGGCCCGAGGAGGGATTCGTCATGAACCGCACGGGATCGAGTGGGGCAACCGTCGCACCGGTTGTAATGAGGACGGATTTTCCGTTCGCAAGCAGTGGATTATAGCACTCGATGAGATCGGCTATTCCGTCGACGTCCATGAGCTTTCCACTGCCGACGTCACCGCAGGCCAGAAGTCCGGCATCGGGGGAGACGACTTTCGCGAAGGGCAGCTTGTTGATCTTCGCCACGTGGGCTTGCGTGAACTCGTGCTCCCACATCATGGTGTTCATGGCCGGGAACATGAGCACCGGCCGGTTCTGGCGCCAGGCGAGAAAGATCGATCCCAGGAAATCCGCACACTGCCCTTGTGCGAGCTTCGCGAGCGTATTCGCGGACAGTGGTGCAATCGCGAGGACGTCGGCCCACTTGGCAAAGTCGACGTGGGGCACGCCCGGCGTCGGTGCGTTGAAGTCGTCGGTCGGTAGGTACGCAGCTTCAGCGCCGAGGTAGCGGAAGAGCTCAGGTCTCACGAACTCAAGTGCCCCGTGAGTAAGAACGACGCGAACAGCGTGGCCCTTCTTCACCAGGCTACGGGTAAGATCAAACGCTTTGTAGGCGGCGATCGAGCCGCTGATTCCGAGGAGAATATTCATGTGATGATGTTCCTGCGATACCATTCGTGAAGCGACCAATGGACCAGATCGCTTTTTACTGTGAGAGGAATCTCGTGGGCAAGTGGCTTGAGCCATGCGGCGACGATGTTGGCGTTGCCACCGGTGAGGATGATCTCTTGGATACCCCAGCGCACGAGTAGCTTTTGAATCAGTAGTGCGTAAGCTACGGCAGCTCCCTGGAGGGCATCGGCGGTGGTATGCGGAAGATCACTTGCAGTCGTGATCTCACTCTTCAAATCCTCGAAGGTCTGCGGTGCGAGCTGCGCACCGGCAGCCAAAGTTTCTCCCAGGAGCTTTACGCCTGGGAGAATGAAGCCCCCTTGGAAACCTTCGGCGTTGACGACGTCAACGGTGAGGAAGCTGCCGGCGTCGATCACGAGGACCGGTTTTTTAAATTCTTTGAACACCCACCACGCCGCGATCAAGCGATCTTCGCCGAGGCTCTGGGCGTAGCGCACCGGCATACCCGCGAACATTTGGCCCTTCCAGTAGTCGTAGATGCGCTCGATGAGAAGGCCCTGGTGCATCAGAGCTTTTAGCTCCGTGTCGTAGGCTTTCACCTGTGCCAGGACTCCGGCCACTTCACCGAAGGTCAGCTCGTGCGCAGCTAGCCACTGTGGCACGTGGGAGAGTTCACCGTGTGCGAGTTGCTGGCCATGACGGTACAAGGCCGCGTGCGCTGAGGAGTTTCCAAAATCGAGGGTCAGAAGGATCAAGTGCGGTTCTCCTGGAGGTACTTCGTGATGAGCTCTAAACGTGTTTGGTAGAGATCGGCGACAGGCTTAACAAACTTCGGTGGCGTCTGCGGGCCCATCTTGAGGAGATCGTTAATCACTAAGACTTGGCCCTTCACATCTTTTCCTGAACCGATGCCAATGGTGGGAATTTCGAGGGCCTCGGTGATCTGCGCCGCGATCTCGGGCGTGATGCACTCGAGGACAATGCTGAAGCAGCCGGCGTCTTGCAGACGCAGGGCTTCTTCTTTGAGCTCGCGTGCTCGGTCCGGAGTCTTGCCGTGGGTAAAGTAGCCTCCCATCTGGTGCACCGACTGCGGCGTCAGGCCAATGTGCCCTTGGACGGCGACGCCGACTTCCGTCAGGCGCTTGATCGTCTTGAGTTCTGTCTCGTGCGCCCCCTCGAGCTTCACCGCTTCGCAGTTCGTCTCTTGCATGAGGCGCGCGCCGACCTTGAGGCCTTGAGCGACCGTGGCATAAGAGCCAAAGGGCATGTCGACCACGAGGAACTTATCCGGCGCACCCTTTCGGACAGCGCGACCGAAGAGACCCATCATCGCCGGTGTCACTGGGACGGTGGTGTCGAAGCCCAAAACTACGTTCCCGACGGAGTCACCGACAAGCAGCAGGTCGACGTCCGTGGAGTTGAGGAGCTGCGCGGTTTGATAGTCGTAGCAGGTGAGCATCTGGATGTGATCCATCTTTCGAAGATCGCGGGTCGTGAGTTTCTTCATGGTTTCACCTCGTGCATGCGAGCAATGGTTTTGCCGAAAGGATCCTGTTGCCAGCGCTCGATGATCGAGCGGCGCATCGCTTCGACGTCGATGAGAGCGGCTTCACGGGCGAACTGACCGTCTTGGATATCTCTCAGCAGCGAGCGCAGCTTCTTTTGGAAGTCATCATTACAGAGAATGAGCCGCCCTTTCTCCGAGCCAATCAAAGCGTTCGGGCTAATGAGCTTGAAGAACGCTTCGGGGCCCTTGTCGACCATCGTGCGCACGATGAGGCCCACCTCATGCCATAGTTCGAAGTAGGCGAGCTCAGGAGGAATTCCCTTTTCGATAAGCATGTTGAACGAGAGGCGACAGGCCTCGGGGATCACAGAGCACAAGACGGATTGTTCGGAGAAGAGGTCCGCTTCCATTTCTTGGCGCACACCTACGGCAAAGGGCCCCCAGGTGATCCCAAGCGCGCGCGCCACCTTGAGAGTCAGGGCTTCGATTTTTTTTTGTTCTGCGGCCTCAACGAGTTCCACGGAGTAGACGCCACCAAGGGCCCGGCGGTCGACGTAGGTCGCACGCACTTCCGTGCCAATCGCTTTGGGTGCGAGGAGCACGTGGTGAAACTGTGGGAATTTTTTTTGTAACTCTTCTTCGATCAGCGCAAAGCCGTGAGCGTAGAAGAGGGTTGTTCCAGGCGGAATGAACGCTGATAGGCTCGCGACAGCGCCGGCGATTTCGTGGTCGGGGATGAGGAAGGCCATGGGGTGGCCCGCCAGTGGGGCCTGCCAGTCGAGTCGCTTCAGCGGTGGAATGATTTTATCGTGTGATGAGGAGTCTGGACGCAGCAACACGGAAACCTGAAATCCCGAATCGGTCAGGTTCGCGCACCAGGCGCGGGCCTGATTTCCGTAACCCACCACAACGATGTGATTTTGCTCTGTCAAAATGAACTCCTTTAGGGCACCTTTTCTTACCATGGGCCATGAATCTCGCCTAGCACAAGACCCGCTTTCTCCGCGCTCTCGAGCCTTTCTTTATGGTGAGAGTGTTTTTACGACTCTTCGAGTGGAAGACGGCCATGTGCATTTTGCCGCGAAACACTTAGAGCGTCTTAAAAAGTCGGCTGAATGGCTCTGGCCTGGCTCATCTCGTCAAGTGGACGAGTTGTGGGAGCTCCAAAAGCCGGTCGGGAAAACCGGCGTTTGGCGTCTGACCCTCTTTGCTATGCAGTATGATCGACAAATCTTACTCAGCGAAACTCCGCATTTAGAGCTCGATAGCGCTTGGTCCGAGGGGCTGCCCTCAACAGCAGACTTTAGTGCGGTAAGCGTCGTGTGTGCTGCTCGTTCACCTGAGTGGCCCTCGTATCTCAAGTCAGGCGATTACCTAGCGCGTCTGGTGGCGAGTCGCCACCTTAGGGCTCCGGCCATTCCCTTATTCCTTGTCGATGGGAAGGTTGCCGAGTTCTTACATGCCAATGTTTTCCTTTGGACCGGAGATAAATTCCTGACTCCTCCGGCGGGGCCCGACGTGCTCGACGGTGTCGGACGAGGGCGACTCATCGAGCTCCTCCAGTGCCTGGGCGTGGGACTCGAGGAGACTCCGATCACCCGCGAGGATCTCGCGACCGCACAGTCGATTTGGGCGGTCAACGCTCTTCGCGGCGTCGTCGAGCTTGCGGCGATTGACTCTCGTCCGCTGACTGGCCATGCTTTAAGGAATCAGATCCAGGCGTTGTTTTTTTCGAGGTCCTAGCATGTCTCAGTCGTCGAAGCCTTTACGAGTTAAGTGCCCGCACTGCAAGGAAGAGTTTCTCTACTATTCATCGGAGTTCAGGCCCTTCTGCTCTGAGCGCTGCCGCATGGTAGACCTGGGGCACTGGCTCGAGGGAAGCTACGGCATTCCCGCAAAGAATATTTCCGAGGAAGAGATGGTCGAACTCGCCCGAATCGTGGAGATGCCCGATGAAGAACAGTGAGCGCGCCGAGGCGCTGAAGTTCACCCTCAAGCTCGCCGACGATGCAGGCAAAGTGCTGGTGGACTACTCGCAGAAGTTATTTCGGAAGCCCTTGAAGCTCATTCATAAGGGAGCCCAAGGCCTCGCGTCCGAGGCGGACCTGCGCTCGGAAGAACTCGTCATCAAGCGCATCGAAAAAAAATATCCAGGACATCGAATCCTAGCGGAAGAAGACAGCTTCGCGAAGAAGCTCAAGATCGAGGGGCCCGGTGACGACCTCGAGTACACCTGGCTCGTGGACCCGCTCGACGGCACGAATAATTTTTTGAACGGTCTACCGTTTTTTGCCGTGAGCCTCGCTCTCGTGCAGGGCCACGACGTGCAAGTCGGTGTCGTTCACAATCCGCTGCTGGGGGAAACCTTCTATGCTACAAAAAACGGTGGCGCCTTTCTGCGTCGGCGTTTCGGTCGGAAGTATCTGACAAAAAAGCTTCAAGCCTCTCGCGTCTCGCAGCCACTCAAGGACGCGCTCATCTCCACTAACCTCGGTTCGAGTCGCCACAACGCGGATCTTATTCGGAAGTTTCCTGAGGTGCGTGCCTTCCGACGGCTCGGATCCGCAGCGCTCGAGCTCTCCTACGTCGCTGCCGGAGTGCTGGATGTGTACTGGGAGTATCGCCTCCAGCCCTGGGACATTGCGGCCGGTGGCCTGATTTGTCAGGAGGCGGGGGTTCCGATCTCCGATCTTCATGGTCAGGCGTTTCATCCTTACACGCCCTCGGTGCTGGCCGCGCGCTCTCCGCTCTACGACGATCTCCTGCCAATTCTGACTGCAAAATAGTGCCGCTTATTTGACAAGACTCGGCATAGGCTTGGTATAATCTTTCCATATGTTTAGCCCAATGAGAGGGCTTGTCTTGTGCCAAGGATGTAGGCCATGTTGGAATCGCTTATTACGACCCTTGATAAATTTACGCCAGAAATTCTGGTGATCCTATCGGGCCTCTTGGTGATCACGACCACGCTCTTCCTGTGGCTCTGGTTTGCGAACCGCCGCACGTACAATCTCTTGAAGCACCAACTTCCTGCGTCGGTCATCAAGACCTACCTTGATTCCGTTATTCAAAACTCTAATTCTCTTAAGTCGGCGTTGTTCCGCGGGGACGCCGGCGACGTGCCGCTCACGTCGATGCCCTCGAGCATGCCACTCATCGGTGGCGGTGAGAACCTCGCGATCGCAAGCTCGGGTGGGTCTTCTGGTCAGGAAGCGATGCTGCGTGAACAACTGCAGCAGAAGCTGGCGGAACTCGCGTCACTCCAGTCTCAGCTCGCGGCTGCACAGAACGTAAAGAAGCAACTCGAGTCGGGCCTCGCCGGAGCGGAGGCACGGATCAAAGAACTCGAAGCGCTGCTTGCCCAGGCCGGAAAGACTTCGGGCGGCGGCAACGATGCTCTTCTGCAGGCAGAGATTCAGAAAATTTCGAAAGAGCGCGACACGCTAAGAGATCGCCTCAAGGAATACGAAATCATCGAGGACGACCTCGCAAACCTTAAGCGTCTCCAGCAAGAGAACCAGCAGCTGAAGCGAGCGCTCGGTACTGCGGACGTTCCGGTCGCTGCCCCGGTCGCTGCTGCGGCAGAGGTCGCTGCGGTGAGCGAGGATCCTCTCGCCGGTGTGAGTGATCTCTTTGACGAAGTCCAGAGCCCTGCCGCGGAGGAGTCACCGGTCGCCGATCCAACGGCGGAGCTCGAGAGCTTCCTCTCGAGTGGAGACGAGGCCCGTGATCCTGCGGCTGAACTCATGGAGGCAGCCGCGGAGCCTCGAGAAGAAGAGCCGGCACCAAAGGCTGCCAGTAGTTCAGAAAAAACTCCTGAGGATCTTCTCAGTGAATTCGAAAAGATGCTGGGGTAGCACATGAAACATTTTGGATGGCTCCTCGTTCTTTCTCTTTCTGCGTACGGCGCACTTCCGCAAGGGAAGCAGTCTCCGCTGAACGAAGTCCAGCGCGTTGAGCGCTTCGATCAGGCCTTTCAAAATCCTACCATCGAACCGCAGCGTCTTAAGCAAATGGCGTTTTCGCTCAAGCAGAAAGCTGTGCCGACGCTCATCCGAGTCATGAAAGAGGCGAAGTACCCGGAGAAAAATCGCTGGCAGGCGACCATGCTCCTGGGCCAAGTGATGGGGAAGAAGAGTGCGCCGTTCATCGCGAAGTTTGCGGATCACCCGGCGTGGATGATGCGTGTCGCGAGCCTTAAGGCGCTGGCCGCTTTAAGCATGAAGGAGTATCAGACCGTCTATAGCCGCGCGCTCCGCGATCCCTCGCTCATCGTGCGGGTCCAGGCGCTGGATAACATTTCGCACATGAAGATTACGACACTCGCTCCGAACGTCTGGAACATGATGTACGACCAGACGAACTACTCGGGGTCAACGGGTAAGCGCAAGCGCACCTCGATCGTCCGAAGCATCATCCGCACCCTCGGGGATCTTCGCTACACACCGGCCAAGCCCGCGCTGGCGAAGCTTATTCAGAAGCCGAAGTATCAGGATTTGGCGGCGGATCTGAACTACTCGCTCGAAACGATCACGGGGACGAAGGCTCCCCGCGCGGACCTCGTGGCCGTTCGGAATCACTGGAAGAAGAGCCTCTAGAAACTGCCCTACAAGAATAGTGTTGATCTCTTCAATTCGCCCGTAAAGCCCGACGCTTAGAGCGTTTTCTTGTCGCAGGGATGGTTGAGGGCGCCTCGAGCATTCTAGTGTTTCAGTTCCGGATCATTCTGGCGTCGAGTTTCGAGACTTTAGAAGTCCGTGCGCCAGAATGAGACGGGCGAATTGAGATTCTTAACACCATTTAAGTAGGGCAGTCTAGAAACTCTCGAGCTGCTGCTTCTCCCGGGCCTTGTCGATTTCCTTGAGCTTGTTGTCGATCTCGATGAGCCGTCCGATGCGATAGAGGAGCGTCTGTTCCATCGTTCCGTCCGTGGTGAGTTCTTTCCAGCCCTGCAGGAAATCTTGTTCGATGAGTTGGCGCTTAAACACCGTTACCTTCGAGACCTCTTTGGATGAGCGATAGCCGCGGACTACGTTCACTACGAGTTTGAAGCGCGCCGCTTTTACGGCGTCATTCGAGCCGAAGGAGTCGGTGAAGTTGACTTCCATTGTGTTGTCGATCCAGCGAGTCTTAATGTGTCCCGCTTCCTGGTTGTGCTGAGCGATGTCGTACTTCTTCATCACCTCGACTACCGCTTGCCAGGTCTGGTTGTAGTCGGCTTTGTAGATCTTTGATGGAATCTCCAGCTCTTCGGTCACCTGCCGGAATTTTTCGTAGGAGGCGCAGCCCGAGATCGCCAAAAGAAGAAGGAGTTTGGTAAGAAAGTAAGACATGGTTTAATGATAGCAGGAAACACCCCAGAGGACACTATGGACCATCTTTCACTGTTTAAGAATGTCTTGAGCCTCGAGGCACAGGCACTTAAAGCCGCAGAAGCGCGGCTGACTGCCCCGACGGTCGAGGCCTGCGTGCGTTTGTTTGAGTGGTTAACTCAAACTGGCGGCAATCTCATTGTCACGGGCGTGGGGAAGTCAGGCCATGTCGGGACGAAGATCGCCGCGACTTTTTCTTCATTGGGTTTACCCAGTTTTTTCCTACATCCGACTGAGGCCATGCACGGGGACCTGGGCCGTGTCACGAAGTCCGACGTCATGCTGCTTTTGAGTAAGTCCGGAACCACGGAAGAGCTTCTTGAGCTTTTGCCTTACCTCCAGCTTCCGCGCGATCGCCTGATCGCGCTCGTAGGTAACGTCAAGTCACCTATCGCTGAGAAGTGCGGCGTGGTCCTGGACTGTTCCGTTGAAAAAGAGGCTTGCCTCAATGACCTTGCTCCGACGACCAGTACCACTGTCACCTTGGCGATGGGCGATGCCCTTGCCGTTCTCTTCGAAGCCGTGCGTGGTGTCTCGAAAGAGCAGTTCGCACTGAATCACCCGGCGGGCCTTCTCGGAAAGTCCCTCTCTCTCACCGTCGATAAGCTTCTCGTTCCGCCAGAAGAGTGCGCTCAGGTCCCACCCGGAACACTGCTTCAGAATGCGCTGCTTGCGATGACGAAGTTTCCCGTTGGACTCTTGGCCATCACTGAGAATCGCGTGCTCAAAGGCATCCTGGTTGAAGGCGACATCCGGCGCGCACTCATGAAGGATCCCGGCGCTTTAAGTCGCGACGTTGTTAACTTCATGAATCAGACGCCAATTTCTATCAGTTCCGGTGTGCTCGCCTACGAGGCCCTCAAGCTCATGGAGCGTCGCGAGCGTCCGGTCTCCGTGGTACCCGTAGTGGACCAGGGAGAGTTCAAGGGAGCCGTTAGACTCCACGACCTTTTGCGGGCCGGATTTTCCTCCACCACGGAAAAATAAGTCCGAGGGCGACGACGAACCACAGAGCTAAGAGTGGCAGCATGCCGTAGCGCTGGTAGATCGTCATATGAGCTTCCCGTGGCAGCTCAAGGCGCACGTCGATCACATCCTGTTGCCCCGTAAGCAGCTCACGACCGTGGCGACCGTCGGGGTAGATGACCGTCGTAATACCCGTGTTAGTTGCGCGCACGATCGGGCGCCGGAACTCGAGCGCGCGCCACTTCGCGAGGAATAAGTGCTGTCGTGGTTCTGCGGTATCACCGTACCACGAGTCGTTCGTCAAGTTGACGATGAAGTCCGGCAAGACGGGAGCTTCGTTTAAGAGCTTCGCGATGAACGGGGACTGCAGGATTTCGTAGCAGATCGGTGTCGTGAAGTAAGCGCCCGTCTTGGTGGCGAAGCTCGGGGTCGCACTCCCGCGGGCGAAGAAGGAGACCGCTGGGAGCAGCTCTGAGAGCTTCCGGTTCAAAGGCCCGAAGGGCATGGTTTCGCCGAAGGGAATCAGGATGTGCTTACGATAAACTTCCTTGAATTCGCCCTGAGCGCCGAACAAGAAAGCCGCGTTGTACTCGGTTTCGAAGCGATCGCGCCAGACCGAGTCTTCGTCGTGGTCGTAGCCTCCGATTAAGATCTCCGCCCCCGTGCGGGCGATGAGGTCGCGAAAGATGGTGTGCGGAGTTTCCGCTCCGGTACGCATCGCCGGTGAGGACATCGAGAAGGGGTACGCCGTCTCGGGCCAGATGATGAGATCAAGGCTCTGCGGTTCTTCCTTGAGTGTCAGTTTCTGGTAGCGCGCGATCACGTCTTCCACGGCTCCGTCCTCGCCCGACTCGGATTGGATCTTGAGGAAGTTTCCGACGTTCGCCTGCACAATTCGGACGTTGAGGGCTTTGATGTCCGTCGGCTCTTTCCACGGCGGAAGTACGAAGTGTAGGGCGACGAAGACGGTGGTGGCCGCGAGCGCGCTCTTCGCGATGGGGTGGCGCTTCAGGAGCGGCGCGGTTCCCAGCACCGCCCACCATGTGAAAAACGAATACATCACAACTCCGCCGATCGGGGCGAACTGAAGCCACTCGGAGAAATGCATCCAGACGTGGCCCGCGAAAACGGGGAACTGCTGCGGCAGGATGACTTCGAGAGCGGTCAGGAAAATGGCACCGAAAAAGGCCCGCATCCCTGGGGTCCATGAAAGGGCACCCGGTAGCTGGTGACGGTAGCTCAGCCACACGAGCTGGCCCCACCACACGGGATTGAGCACAGGGGCGAGGAAGAGTGAGGCCACGTAAGAGGCAGCCACTGGAAGACCACCGAACTCCTGTAGTGTCTGTGGAACCCAGTAGAAGCCGAGGAGGTTAAAGCCCGTCTGATGGAGGAGCACGGCGAGGACCCGCTGGCGCGTGGTCTTAAGGCGCTCGAGGCAAAAGACCATTCCGACGAGGGCAATGGGCGAGAGGATAAACAGCCCCTCGTTGAGGAAGTTCGGAAAGGCAAACGCATAAAGCCCTCCGGTGAGGAGGGCGATGAAAAGATTCAGCATGCGAAAAGTGTAAGCGGATTAACGAGCTTTGGCGAGCTGGCGACCAGAGCCGAGACGTTGCTCCACAGCATCCGCGAGTTCAACTGCGCGAGCAGCGTCGAGTTTGCCAGCACCGAGGATCTTACCTTCGAAGTTTTTTACTTTCACCGAAGAGCTCAAGATGATGTTCCGGACCTGCTCGTAGCTGAACTTCGTGTGCTTCGCTTTGATCAGGGCAACCACGCCGCTAACGAACGCTGTCGCTTGGCTCGTGCCCGTCATGTAGCCCGCGCCGCCTTGTGGGATGGCGCTGCGGATCCGGTGTCCAGGAGCCGCGATGTCGACCGAGTTTTTGCCGTAGTTTGAGCTTGCGATGATCTGCATTTCTTCGTCGTGAGCACCGACCGTGATGATGTTCGAGAGACCGTAGCTCGCCGGGTAGTAAGCGTTCTTCTTGTCGTCGATGTTGCTACGTTCGTTACCTGCTGCGGCGACGACGATGATACCTTTTCTCTCAGCTTCCTTGAGGATGCGGAGTTCTTCGACGGATGGCTCCGGACCGCCGCCGGAGTAGTTGATGACGTCGACGTTCATGCGAACTGCGTACTCGAGGGCCTTGATCGTGCTCTCGAGGTTCTGCTGACCAGACGCCTGCGGGTTGTAGTACTTGAGGGCGAGGAGCTTCACTTCTGGGTGAATGCTCTTGATAATACCAGCGACGTGCGTGCCGTGGCCGTGCGTATCGGTCGGCGTTTTGGTGACACCCTTACCAGAAAAGTCGACTCCGAAGTTCCGAGCGTCTTTCTTGCCATCAAGCGTGTGAATGTTTTCGGCGAGGAACGGGTGGTTGAACTCGATACCTGTGTCGATGACGGCGACCACGACTTCGCGGTTCTTCTTAAACTTCTTCCACGAGTCCTTGACGTTGATCGAGGTGAGGGTCTTCACAGGATCGACGCCCCAAGAAGCGAAGCGCGACTCTAGAAGAGAGAGTGGGTAGGCGAAAGCCTGGGACTCGCTCTTGGCTGTTCTCGACACCATTGGGCCCGCCGCGAAGCTTGGCGCCACGATGAGGAGCGAGAGGAGGAAGCCGAGGATCTGAGAGGTAATGGCCTTCATGCACTTATCCCTTTGCACAGTCTTATCACAGGAACGGATTCCGTCCTGCGGAGTTGTAAATAAGTAAAGCAAGGCGCCTGCCAAGAGAAGGCCTGGGGTATTCAGGGGTTAGCAGAGAATTCGAGGGGGATAACGTCTGGACTTTTAGACACTGTCGAAAAATTCGACAGTCCTAACCGGGGACTTTCCCCTGCTTCAGCGTGAGCTGGAGGTGGATGATGTGGTCGTTATGTTTCGTATCAAGCTCATCGGCTGACCGGATCATCTCGAGGGCCAGGTTGAGCTGCGCCTCGATGAGGTTCAGGTAGCGCCAAGAGATCCGGCGAATCTGCATGCGCTTGATCACCGTCTCAAGGTTGAATCTATCGCCGAAGGAGACGTCCCACTCGTCCATCTTTTGGTAGAGGGGACCGAGGCCTGAATCCTTGGGGAAAGTGACGTCGGGAAATGCCGCCAGGATCGCGGTTCCCTCGCGCACGAGGATCTGACCCTCTTCGAGTTCGGTCATAACTGCTTCGAGGTTTTTTTCCTTGAGAAGCTGGGAGAGTTCTCGGACTTCGATGGGTGTTCGTGCCAGGGTCAGGAGCACGAAGACGTGGTAGTGGACGACGCTCTTACCGATGATGTGGACCTGGCGGACGGTGAGGCTCTTTCGGTCGAGGACCAGCGCTGATTTCTGTTTCTGTGGGGCCTTCGTTTCGGTCACCGGAAACAGGTGGTCGAAGTCCGGGAACTGGTCCTGGCAGAACGCCTTGATCACCTCTTCTCCTAGGTGGGTCTTCGTGATCTTCGCGATCTGGTGCACGATCTCGGAGGAGGGAAGGAGTGTCCCCTGGAGGATGCGCATGAAGTATGGGTAGTTGCACTCGAGGCCAGAGTTCGCGAGCGTTTGGTAGAAACTTTTCGCCGAGTGGTGCCCCTTAAGCACCTGGATCTCTTTGAGCTTGTCGGAGAGCTTTCCCATGAGTCTCCTATCGGTAGATAGTCTAAAAACATGAGACTATGCCAGACGGTTTGACTCCGCTAAAAATGCGCATCTCTCACAAGGACGCTTATGTTTAAGTCGATGCTCGTAGGTTTGATGGTGATGCTCTCCGGAACAGCTTTCGGTGACTCCATGGTCGATCCATTTGGCAACGGCATCGAGCGCGGCTCGCAGCTCTCGAGCACACCAGGTTTAGGAAGCCGTGTTCCCGACTCAATCTTGAAGATGGTAGAGGCGGAGATCCTTAAGCGCTGTGTGCTCGCGGATGCCTTCGACCTGAAGCTCGAGTTCGTCGAAAAAGAAAAACTCGGTGTCGATGCGTACTTCCGCGACATCAAGTACACGATCGTCGTCTCGGCGGCGACCTTCAGCAACGAGTACCGCAACCGGATCTACGTGAACGTCATCGACCAGCGGCAGTCACTGATCCAGAGCTTTCAACCCGTATCAATCGACGTTTCTTCGTTAGACGTCTTCTGCGAATAGCTCCCCTTTCTCGGTTCCCCCCCCCAACGCAAGAAGGCCCGCAAGATGCGGGCCTTCTGCATTTTTAAGGGGTCTAAGAGAGCGCCGGAGCTCTACGCCTGCCGGTAGATCTGTGCGTCTTCGCGCTCTTTCTCTTCAGCATGCACGATGCAGAGCTCGGCCCAAGGTTGGTTCTCGAGGCGCTTAAGACTGATTTCGTCGTCGCAGTCCTCGCAGTGACCATAAGTACCGTCTGAGACCCGCTCCAGGGCCAAGTCGATCCGGCGAAGCTTCAAGAGTTCGCGGTCGCGGATGGAGCAGGAGATCTGTTGGCTAATGAGGGAAGACGCCAAGTCAGTTTCGTCCGACAAGTCTTCCTCGGAAATATGGAGATCTTCAGAATTGTTGAGAAGGCCTCCAGTCATGATTTGCTGGCGGTGCTTCAGCAGCACGGTCTTGAAGTGTTCGAGTTTCTTCTTATCCATTGCAGACTCCTTCTTCCAATCACTTACGCATAAAGGGCGGTGACCCCTCTATTTTACAGCTCAGCCGTATTCGGCTCAAGTGAAGGGATTTATCGGCAAGAAGGGCCTATTTCTTCAGTTTTTAGGGGGGAATTTTTACCCGTCGAGTCATCGGGGCTTTGACAGGGGCACGGCCGCCTAGTTATGGTGGCAGAAGCACTACTTTTTAACAAAGGTTGACCTTGATTCAAACCAAGGGCAAAGGTCTTATTTGTCTCCTCGCGTTGCTGACCTTACTGGTCAGTGCCGGCTGCGGCAAAGAAGCCAAAACAGTGAAACCGTCGGTGGTACCTAGGATCGAACCCATCCAGGGGGACGTTGAGGCGCGTCTGTCCAAGCAGTCGCTGGATTGCGACAACGGTCAGCCCTGTCCGGGTGGCATCGCCAAGGTCGTCATTGTTAATAAAGATAGCCTTCGCATCTGCACCGGCTTCTTAGTCAACTCCCTCACCTTAGCCACGTCTTCGTCTTGCCTACCGCAAGGACTCTGGTTATCGACGGATGAGAACCGATGCCAGAAAGATGTTTATGTTTACTTCGCACGTTCGGGCTTCAGTGAGGCCCGTCGCGTGAACTGTGCGCGCATCCTCCTCGCGAGTCCCATCGTCGGAGCTGATCCGGTACTCTGGCGCAGTGATATCTCCTACATCGAGCTCAGCGAGCCCGTGTACCGTCGGGCCCTGCGTCTTGATCGCAGCGGAACTCAAGACAACGAGTTCATGACGGTCTGGAAAGTCGACGCCGAAAACGACGATGTGGGCGTGATTCGTAAAGAAGAGTGTCAGCATACCTTGAACAGCTACGTGAACCCACTGGCGACCTCGCCCTTCTCACCGAACATTACCCTCAGCGGCTGTAGCTTTAAGCGCGGCAACACCGGCGCCATGGTTTTGAGTTCTGAGGGCCGCTTGCGTGGCATCCTCTCAGAGAGTGTCGATAAAGAACTGACGGACTTTCTCTCGAATTCGGGCCTTCAGACAGAACCGCTCTGGCCCATGACCTACGTCTCGAACGCCGCGTGCTTGCCTTCAGTTCTCGAGAGTGATCCTGTCACCGAGATCGAGTGCCTGAAGGACCTTGACTACCGCCAGATCGATCGTCAGCGCTCAGGGATGCTCGACACGGAACGTTTATACGGGGAGGCGCGCGCCAAGATTTCGAAAGAGTTCAATGCGCTGAGGCCCTACTTCCGCTGGAACGTTGAGCTCTACCGCGCGGACGACGACCTCGATTTTTCTGTCCGCCTGGTTCCAATTTGCATGAACAAGATCGCGGACTGGATTGGACTCGTCGGACGGGGCACAAAGCGCACAACTTATTCTGACGTGATCCCCGACTGGAAGCTCTCTCTGGGCTTCGACCGCAGCGCTCGGCTCGTGACGGGCCAGAGCGACGAGAAGAAGTTTAAGCTCTTCGTGCAGTTTTCACCGCGCAGCGCCTGGAACACGAAAACGACAGATATCTTTGTTTGGCGCGAAGGCACTCAGAGTACCGTCTATAGAGACGTTCCAGAGTGCCTTGCCGCAGGTGAGACACCTACTGCTTCAGCTGGCGCCATGACTTACCCGAGCGATTTTCCTTCTTCCTTTGCCACTCGTTAACGGCTTCGACGTGGTCCTTGTAGTTCCGCGTGAACACGTGGCGGCCATCGTTCTTGGAGACGAAGAATAAGAACTCCGTCTGTGCCGGGGCCATGACTGCCTCAATGGCCTTGAGGCTCGGATTGGCGATGGGTCCCACGGGGAGCGCAGGAATCTTGTAGGTGTTGTATGGTGTCAGGCGCAGAAGGTCGTCCTTGCGGATGTTACCTTTGTAGTTTTCCCACATGCCGTAGATGGTGGTGGGGTCACTCTCGAGGCGCATCTTCTTTCGGAGCCGGTTGAGGAAGACCGACGCAATCTGCGGACGCTCTTCTTTCGCCCCAGTCTCTTTTTCGACCATGGAGGCGAGGATCACCACCTCGTGCGGCGACAGGAAAGCGTGCCCTTGGTGAATCGTTCCAACTTTTCGCTTAAACAGCTGAACCATGCTGGATAGGATTTCACGCTCGCTCGTTCCGGGAGAAAACTTGTACGTCTCAGGAAAGAGGTAGCCCTCGAGGGTGAGGCCTTCGACGCCGAGGGCCTGAATAAACCCAGGGTCGCGCATGAGGGCGAGGTAGTTCTCTGTCACGCCGAAGCCCGCTGCAGTGAGAAGGTTCGCGACCTCGTACATGTTCTTTCCCTCGGGGATGGTCACCGACGTGAGGTTGGGCTTTCCGTAGACGAGCGTGTCGAGGACTTCTTTCATCGTAACGTTGCTGGGGATGGTGTAGGGACCCGGCTTAAACTTCTCGAGCACTCCGTAGTACCGTGCCATCCAGTGGAAGAGTCGCGGGTTCGCAATGAGCCCTTGCTTTGAGAGGCGTGCGTTCACCTGGCCAAAGGTGTCACCGCTGTTTACGGTGAAGACCACTTCCGGGCCCGTGTACTTCTGTTGGTACAGGAACCACACGGTAAGGCCAATGAGGAGGGCCGAAAGCAGGGGAGCCACCACCAGGGTATAGAGGAGAGTTTTTTTAATCATCCGACGATTATAAAACGCCAGCACCCTTTGCGCGTAAAAAATCTTCGAGAATAACGGTGGCGGAGACCGCGTCGATCTCAGACAAGTTCACTTGGAAATTGTAGCGCGGCGAGCGCTTCATGCGCTCCTCGGCCTCGAACGTCGAGAGCGTCTCGTCCTGCTCGTGGACCGGTAGCGGACAAACTTTGACGAGTTCGTTCAAGAACTCGCGCGCCTTGTGGGTGGACGAGCCCGCCTTGCCGTCGGTAAAGAAAGGGACCCCGACGACGACCTCGTCGATGGATTCGTCATCGAGGATCTTCTTCAGTTCGCGCCAAACGTCGGTGAAGGCTCCTCCCTTGAGGCGCCCGTAGGCGAGGATCATCGGGTCCACGCCCACATGGTATGTGGCGATGCCGATGAATTTCTCTCCCCAGTCGATGCCTAGCATTCTCCGTCCGCGGTAGTCCATGCCGAATCTTTACCCCGCCAGGGAGAGAGCGTCAAAGGTGAGCTGCTGGACTTCCGACTCTGGCTGAAAGCGCACTCCAACGCCCAGGAGCCGCACCGGTGCGGGTTGCTTGAGCCAGCGTTCGAGGCACAGGGCCCACGCAGCTTCGAGATCAATCGGGCACCCTGCGCGCTCAATCGTCGTTTGTCGAAAGTCGTGGTACTTGAGCTTCACTTGCAGACCATGTGGCTTTTTCTCCGGGTAATCGGCAAGGCTGAGCTTCAAGTCCTCGAGCAGGTCGTGGAGGGCGAGCTTCATCTGGTCGACGTCGGAGATGTCGACCGCGAATGTTTGTTCGACGCTAAGACTCTTGCGCTCCCACTCGGTGATCACCTCTCGTTCGTCGATGCCTCGGCACGACTCGAAGAGCATGTCGCCTAATCGGCCGAAGCGCGCCACGAGCTCGAAGCGCGAGAGAGGGAGGACATCTCGACAGAGGACGAAACCTTGCTGACGAAGGTAGTCCGCCGTGACCTTCCCGATCCCGTGGAGCTTCGCTAAAGGAAGATCATGCATGAAGTTCGCCACTTCTTTCGGGGCCACGGTGCACTGGCCGTTGGGCTTATTGCGTTCGCTCGCAAGCTTCGCGAGGAGTTTGTTAGATGCGATCCCGGCCGACGCCGTGAGACCGGTTGCCGCGAAGATCTCCGCTCGGATCTTTTCTGCCAGCAGGGTCGCGCTTCCGTGAGGAAGATCTGACTCCGTCACGTCGAGATAGGCTTCATCGACAGAGACGACTTGAATCAAAGGTGTGTACCGGCGAAGGATCTCAAACACGGCTTCGGAGGCCTCCGAGTATTTCCGCATGGAGTGCTTCACGACGACGAGGTTGGGGCAGAGCTTGAGAGCGTGGGCAGTCGCCATGGCGGATCGGACGCCGAACTTGCGCGCTGGATAGTTGCAGGTAGAGATAACTCCGCGACCAGTGGCCGAGCCCCCCACAGCGAGGGGCACATGTCGTAAATGGGGATTGTCGCGCATTTCAACGGCGGCAAAAAAACAGTCCATATCCACATGTATGATTTTTCTCATTACTTTATTTTACGTAAAAGTTACGGATTAATCAATGGGAGTAAGCTGTTGATATTGTTGAAGTGCTTGGCAAATAGGCTAGACAGATTGATTGACAAAATTGGCCCCAGGCCTCAAACTTATTTCACATCAATCAGTTGTGACACTTTCTTCGAAGCCGGTTGGCCCAAAATACCTTCCCCCAAAAAATTCATCAATGACAGATATCCATTCCTCATTCGACCTTGATTTAAAGTCTCAGCAGGAGAACCCATGCATCTAAGTGAAATGCGCGAAAAAGACATCGAAGAGTTAACCAAGATGGCGGAGGAAGCTCAGATTGAGAACCCCGCGAACCTCAAGAAACACGAACTGATCTTTGCCCTCCTCACGAAGAAGGCGAAGGACAACATCGAGATCTTCGGTGACGGTGTCTTGGAGATCCTTCCCGATGGCTTCGGCTTCCTTCGTTCTCCGTCTTACAACTATTTGCCTGGTGCCGACGACATCTACGTCAGTCCTTCACAGATTCGCCGCTTTGGTCTTCGTACCGGCGACACCATCGAAGGGCAGATCCGCCCACCCAAAGAAGGCGAGCGCTACTTCGCTCTTCTGAAGGTTGATCACATCAACTACCAGTCGCCCGACAACCGTCGCTCAACAGTGCTCTTCGAGAACCTGACTCCGCACTACCCGAACAAGCGCATCAACCTCGAGAACAAGCCGAACAGCTACTCCACTCGTGTGATCGACCTGTTCGTTCCGCAGGGCTTCGGCCAGCGCACGCTGATCGTCGCTCCGCCGAAGGCCGGTAAGACCGTCCTCATGCAGGACATCGCCAACGCCATCGTCGACAACCACCCCGAGGTGAAGCTCATCGTGCTCCTCATCGACGAGCGCCCCGAGGAAGTGACGGACATGCGCCGGACCGTCCGCGCCGAAGTCGTGTCGTCGACCTTCGACGAGCCGGCCACGCGCCACGTCCAGGTCGCGGAGATGGTCATCGAGAAGGCCAAGCGCCTGGTCGAAGCCAAGCAGCACGTGGTGATCCTCCTCGACTCGATCACGCGCCTGGCCCGTGCCTACAATACCGTCGTTCCTCCGTCAGGCAAGATCCTCTCGGGTGGCGTGGACTCGAACGCCCTTCACAAGCCGAAGCGCTTCTTCGGTGCCGCTCGGAACATTGAAAACGGCGGCTCACTCACGATCATCGCGACCTCCCTCATCGACACGGGCTCGCGGATGGACGAAGTCATCTTCGAAGAGTTCAAAGGAACCGGTAACTCCGAAATCCAGCTCGACCGAAAGCTCATGGAGAAGCGTATCTTCCCGTGCCTCGACATCAACAAATCAAGCACGCGTAAGGAAGACCTCTTGATGGATCAGAAAGATCTTCAGCGGGTCTTCGTTCTTCGTCGTGTCTTGCAGCCGATGAACACCATGGACTCGATGGAGTTCATCCTCGAGCGGATTAAAGATACGAAGTCGAACATCGCTTTCCTCGATAAAATGAATGGGTAGTATGAACTTTTGGCGACGCCTTACTCTTTTAGTTTCTAAGCAGTACGCTGCGATCGGCGGCCAGGCCGTGATCGAGGGTGTAATGATGCGCTCGCCGAATGCGTTCGTGGTCGCCGTTCGGACTCCTGATGGTGCGATCCGCCTGCGCCGCGACCAGTGGTTTGGCCTTTCGAAGCGCTTTCCCTTTTTTAGAAAACCTATCTTGCGCGGAGTCTTGATGCTGGTGGAAACGATGGCCAACGGCATCGTCTCCTTGAACTACTCCGCCAACGTATCCATGGATGCTGAGCTCAAGGCGAAGGCCCTGGCCAAAGGCAAGACCGAAGCCGAGTACGAGGCCACAAAGAAGAAGGCCGAGAAAGTTGACCTCGCGACGTTCCTTACCATGGCCGTGTCCATGGGCTTCGGGATTGGTCTCTTCGTGTTCCTGCCACACGCACTCACCGCTTTCCTTGGAGAGTACCTGGGGCGGGACTGGGGGCTCGATAGCTTCGCCTTCCACGCCGTCGACGGGGTCATCAAGGCCTGCATCTTCGTTCTCTACATCTGGCTCATCGGGTTCATGCCGGACGTGCGCCGCGTGTTCCAGTACCACGGTGCCGAACACAAATCGATCTCGGTCTTCGAAGCGGACCTGCCGCTCACGGTGGAGAACGCGAAGAAGTTCACCACCCAGCACCCCCGCTGTGGCACGTCGTTCTTGTTCTTCTTAATTATCATTTCGATCGTGCTGTTCTCGGCCGTCTTTACCGTCGTGCCGATCGGCCAGGGCCTTCCGACCGTCCTGCGGCACGTGGTGGCCGCGGCGTTCAAGGTCGTGCTCATGCTTCCGGTCGCCGGCGTGAGCTACGAGATCATCAAAGCCGCCGGCAAGTGCTCGACGGCCTGGTGGGCCCGCGCCATGAGTGCGCCCGGGATGCTCCTGCAGAAGCTCACGACCCGCGAGCCCGAGGACGCGCAGCTCGAGGTGGCGCTGGCGTCGATCAAAGCGGTGCTGTTCCTCGAAGAGAAGTACAACCTGAAAGACGCCGACAAGAAGGTCCTCACGCTCGAGGAAGTCGATCTGCAGAGCCTCGGCGACATCGCCGATAGCAATTCCCGGTTAAAAGATTTTTTAGAGTAGTGAGGAGTTCTCCGTGTTCGATAAAATTGATGCCGTCGTAAGACGCTACGAGACACTGACCGAGCGCTTGGGAGACCCAAGCCTCTACGACCGCGCCGATGAGATGCGCCAGATTAACCAAGAGCGCTCCGGCATCGAGCCTCTCGTCATTAAGTACCGCGAGTATAAAAAACTCGTGGCCGACATCGCCGGGAACAAAGAGATCCTTCAGACTGAGAAAGACGAGGACATGCGCGACATGGCTAAGGAAGAGCTCTCCGAGCTCGAAGCGAAGCTGCCGCCCATCGAACAAGAACTGAAGCTCCTCCTGTTGCCGAAGGACCCAGCGGATGACAAGAACGTCGTCATCGAACTTCGCGCAGGCGCGGGCGGCGACGAAGCGAGTATCTTCGTCGGCGAGGTCTGGCGCATGTATCGCCAGTACGCTTCGACCATGGGCTGGCGCGTGGAAGTTCAGTCAATCTCCGAAGGGGACCGCGGCATCAAAGAAGTCATCGGCACCATTAGCGGCGATAAAGTCTACTCACGCCTTAAGTACGAATCCGGCGTTCACCGCGTGCAGCGTGTGCCTGAGACGGAAGCCCAGGGGCGCGTCCATACCTCCACCATCACCGTGGCGATCATGCCGGAAGCCGACGAAGTCGGCGACGTCGAGATCAACATGAACGATGTTCGTATCGATGTGTACCGCTCCGGCGGCTCGGGTGGACAGTCCGTGAACACCACGGACTCCGCCGTGCGTTTGACCCACATGCCCTCAGGGATCGTGATCGCGATGCAGGACGAGCGCTCGCAGCTCAAGAACAAAGACAAGGCCTTCAAGATCCTCCGCGCGAAGCTCTACGATATGGAAGTGCAGAAGCGCCACAACGAGATCGCGACCACCCGCAAGGGCCTGGTGGGGACGGGCGATCGCTCGGAGCGAATTCGGACCTATAACTTCCCGCAGGGACGCGTCTCGGATCACCGGATCAACCTCACGGTCTTCAACATCGACGCCATCATGAACGGCGACCTCGACGGCGTGATCGAGCCGCTCATCGCCCACAACCAGGCGATCCTGCTCCAAGGCGAAGGGGATATGTGATGGACTGGCGCTCTTTTTTTGAAGAGCACCGGTCTTTGCTTGAAGAGAACTACCCGGGCCTCACCCTCGAACGTTTTTTGAAAGAAGCACTCGAGATTGGCGGCGACGGTCAGGCGTTTCTTATGGGGACTCCGTTTGCCTATCTTCTGGGGTATGCTGAGTTCGCGTACATCAAGCTGCGCGTATCACCGGACGTGCTGATCCCAAGACCCGAAACAGAGTGGCTCTTTGAGAAGGTGGTCGCAGCTCTCAAGCAGAATCCGCAGTGGAAGCGCCTCATCGACCTCGGGACTGGCCCCGGAACGCTGGGCCTGGCGCTCAAGCAGCAGTGTCCACGGCTACAGCTGACCCTGACAGATGTGTCGCCGAAGGCACTCGTGCTTGCTCAGGAGAATGCCAAAGAGCTAGGCCTTGAGGCGCAGGTGCTCGAGAGTGATCTCTGGGAAAAGGTCACGGGCCTCTACGATGTCATCGTCTCGAATCCACCGTATATTCCTAGCTCAGAAGCGCTCAAAACGGTGCACGCGAAGACGCATCAGTTCGAGCCGCACCTCGCTCTTTACGTTGACGATGCTCGGTACGAAGCCTTCTTCCGACGACTGTTCCACGGTGTGGCCCGGCATATTACCGCCGACGGTGCGTTTTTCATGGAAGGCCATGAAGACATGTTGGAGCGCTGTGCGGAATGGGCACGGGCCGAGAAACTGACTCAGGTGCGAGTAGAGAAGGACCTCGCAGGGCGACCTCGCTTTCTGGTGGCTTCTGCGCCGCGGGCGCCCATTGGCGTGGCCTAAAACGTTGATGGAAATCATTAGGGCTTAACGCTAGAATGAGTCCAACTCATTCCTGGAAGTGTTATGGATAAGCTACATGTCACAGGCCCTGGTCGCCTCAACGGAACGGTCACCGTTTCAAGTGCTAAGAACGCCACCTTGCCGATCCTTGCGGCCGCACTCTTGTTTGAGACACCTGTTCGTTTAGCAGACATTCCGAAGCTCAATGATGTCTCGACCATCCTTAAGCTCCTCGAGAGCATGGGGGTGAAGGTCGAGCGCTCAGACAAGAGTCTCACTCTCGACAGCTCCGACGTCCACAACCTCGTTGCTGACTACGCCCTGGTCAAAACCATGCGAGCGTCAGTACTGGTGCTGGGGCCACTCTTGGCGCGCTTCGGGAAGGCCAAAGTTTCTCTTCCGGGCGGCTGTGCGATTGGCGCCAGGCCCGTTGATATTCATCTGACAAATCTTGAAAAGATGGGGGCGAAGATCCAGATCGAGCAAGGCTACATCCTTGCCGAGTGTGAACGCCTCCAGGGCGCGGAGCTCTCGTTGTCGTTCCCGTCCGTCGGTGCGACGGAGAACTTGATGATGGCCGCGGTTTATGCTGACGGCGTAACGGTGATCGAGAACGCCGCACGCGAGCCGGAGATCGTCGACCTGGCGAACTTCCTGATCCACTACGGCGTCGTGGTTGAAGGCGCCGGGACCTCGCGCATTCGCATCGTCGGCACGAGCACGCAAAAAAAATACGCGGCCTCGAAGCCCTACCGGCCCATCGGGGATCGGATCGAAGCTGCGACGTTTATCATCGCGGGCCTCATGACGAACTCGCACATTATTGTGAACGGCTTTGAGCCGTGGACGCTCGAGGCAGTGCTCGAGACGCTGGAAAAGATGGGTGCGAAACTCACGCGCCACGACGACGGCGTGGAGGTGCACCCCTCTGGTCGCTTGAAGGGAGCCGTCATTGAGACCGCACCGTTTCCGGGCTTTCCCACGGACGTCCAGGCACAGATGATGGCACTCATGTGCCTGTGCGACGGAAATTCAATCATCACGGAGCAGATCTTCGAGAACCGTTACATGCACGTGCCGGAGCTTGCGCGCATGGGGTGCAAGGTGACGCTCAAGGGGAACGCGGCGCTGATCGAAGGCGTCGAGTCTCTCTCGGCGGCGCCCGTCATGTGCACGGACCTGCGCGCCTCGGCGGCACTCGTGCTCGCGGCCCTCACGGCCCACGGCCAGTCGGAGATCCAGCGCATCTACCACCTCGATCGTGGCTACGAGGACCTCGAGTCGAAGTTCCGCGCTCTGGGAGCGAAGGTCGAGCGGATCAAGTAACCCGCAACCTTTTGGCATTTGCCTAAAATTCTAGATGTCTTTAAAATAAAACACTGGTGAGGGATCAACCCCGTGCGCAGAACACGGGCCCTCACCAGAAATCATCCTCACAGCCGTAAGGGATTTTTTGATAAGGCCAATGAGCAACACCTAGGCCACCTCCTAAATTTCTAAGTCCAAGAAAACTTAACTAACTGAATGCAACGTGTTGGAAGAAGTTCTTCGCACCCGGGAAAAATTGGATAAACTGATTCCAGTAAACCCTGGAGGCGTCATGGATGAGTGTTTGTTCTGCAAGATTTTCCAAGGCAAGATTCCCTCGAAGAAAGTCTACGAGGACGATAACGTCTTCGCCTTCCACGACATCAACCCACTGGCTTCGACGCACGTTCTCTTCATCCACAAGAAGCACACGGAAACGGTGAATGGCCTCTCGACCATTCACGTGGGTCAGGTCTTCACGGCGATCAAGAACTTCACCGCCGGTACGGAGCTCGAGAAGAATGGCTTCCGCGTCGTCACGAACTCTGGGCCCGACGCCTGCCAGACAGTGTTCCACGCCCACTTCCATGTACTCGGCGGTGAGAAACTCGGTGGGTTTGGGCGATGATTTCTGAAAAGCGACGGCCGTACTTCGAGTTCTTCCGGCGCTTCGAATCGCCGCTCCTCAACGTCACCTGGGAAGTCGAGACGGAGGACTTCACGGCGCGCTGTCGCGCGGCGGGTGTGCC
Organism: Bacteriovoracia bacterium; assembly: GCA_046569805.1. Taxonomy (GTDB): domain Bacteria; phylum Bdellovibrionota; class Bacteriovoracia; order Bacteriovoracales; family Bacteriovoracaceae; genus UBA6144. Next base: position 33,348 of record JBKHVY010000003.1, read on the forward strand.
GAGCTACCAGTGGCTCGTCCACGCACTCTGTAAGGCGTGCTTCGCCGTCGAGCCGTTTCTGTGGCGCCTGAATGAAGACGGTGAGCCTACAAAAGTCACAACCCTTACACCGTCCTACACGGTGATGAAAGACGACGGGAACTTTAACTTCTGCACGGTTCCCTTTGCGGCGGACTTCCAGGCGTTCCTCGAAGCGAGCCTCGCCGTGAAGGCCCGGGCCGAGAAGCATCCGGAGGGCCTTACCAACGACGAGCCGGGCCGGATCGACTACCTGTTCATCACGTCACTGCCGTGGCTCAAGTTCACGTCGATCCAGCACCCGGTCTTCGACCTCAAGACCGCGCACGTACCGAGCTTCGCGTTCG
>JBKHVY010000004.1:0-31401 GCA_046569805.1 Bacteriovoracia bacterium
TCCCGTCGCCCTTCTCGAACAGCATGAGCTGGTCGGACTCGGGTCTCTCGGCGTCGAGGAAGGCTTCCCAGCTCTCAAATTCCTTGAGGCGCACGTGCTTCCAGTAGTCGAGCCCCGCGCGGCGGACGGCCTTCTCGGAGATGTCGAAGCCGTAGGGTTTGATGAGGATGAGTTCGGCGTTCAGCGCCACGCAAGTGCGCCCGATGCTCCCGGTGTTACCGGGAATCTCGGGCGCATGCAGAACAATGCGAAAGAACGGGTCGGACATTACTTCGTGTGAAGGAGCAAGTGCACGAGCGAGCGGACCGTGAGGCCCGAACCGCCGTGGGCAGGACAGTACGGCAAGTGCGACTGGCCGTCGGCCGTACCCGCGATGTCGAGATGACACCATGGGATGTCGTCCTTGATGAACTCCTGGAGGAACGCGGCCGCGGTCGCAGTGCCGGCCTTCATCGGGCTACCGATGTTTTTCAGGTCAGCTATTTTTGACTTCATGTCCGCCGTCCACTCCGGAATGATCGGAAGCTGCCACATGTACTCGTCGCTTGCCTTCGCCGAGGCGAGGACGGTGTCGATCCACTTCTGGTTGTTGCCGAGCGCAGCCGTCACTTGGTTTCCGAGGGCCACGAGGCACGCACCAGTGAGAGTCGCAGCGTCGATGATGCCGTCGGGCTTGAGATCACAGGCGTAGTCGAGGACGTCACCGAGGACCAGGCGGCCTTCGGCGTCGGTGTTGAGGATTTCGACGGTCTTCCCGTTACGGGCCGTGACGATCGAGTCGGGCATCGTCGCGTGCGAGTTCACGGCGTTGTCGGTGATGCCGAGGAGGCAGGTGATCTTCACGTTCGCCTTGAGGAGTACGGCGGCGCGGAAGGCAGCGTAAACTGTTGCTGACCCGGCCATGTCGTACTTCATGTTCATCATGTTCGCACCCGGCTTGAGCGAGTAGCCGCCGGTGTCGAAGACAAGGCCCTTACCGACGAGCACGATGTGCTTGGTCTTCGCGGTTTTCTTGGTCGGCTCGTAGGTGAGGTGCACGAGGCGCGCCTCAAAGGCTGAGCCCGCGTTGACGGAGAGGAACATGTCCATCTTCTCGGCCTTGAGCTGCGCCTTGTTGAGGACCTTTACCTTGACGCCCTTGAGGTGCTTCTTCGCGTCCTCTTCGACGAGCTTCGCGTACTCCGTCGAGCGGAGGACGTTCGGCGCTTCGTTGACGAAGTCACGGCCGACGTTGATCGATGCGGTCACAAGGCCCGCGTCGTGGATCGCTTTCTTGATCGCCGCTTCCTTGCGCTTATCGAAGCCCGTGAGGAGGACTTCCTCGAGCGCGGCCTGGGACTTCTTGCTGAGGTACTTCTCGAACGAGTAGTCGGACATGCCGATCGCTTCGGCGATGACGTGCGCGGCGTGGGCCGTGTCCTTGAGGACGTCGAAGGAGTGGAGGTCGATGCTCGCGACTGTGTGCTTCTCGCCTTTCACGGTCTTGTAGATCTTCGCGATAGATTTGCGGAGGTCTTCGGCCTTAACTTTGGTCTTATCACCGAGACCCACGACCTTGATCATCTCACCCATGGTGCCCGTGAAGGTGAGGACTTCGTCTTTGCCGGCCTTGTAGGTTGCGACCGCACGAAGCTGGTGGAACTCTTCCACGAGGCTCTTGTCAGCCCAGTGGTCGACGTTTGCCTTTGTTTCGGTGACGTCTTTCCCTTTTACTTTGGTCGTCTTCGTTTTCTGAAATGCACTAAGGATTTTGACGTCCGCGCCGAGAGTGTTCTGGCCGCTTTGGTCGAGAGTAATTTTCATAAGGCCTCCTAAAAATTTAAGCCCCCCGAGGGTAACATGGGCCCCCTCGGTTGCCTAGAACCCGGCCCTCGGGTAACCTTTTCTTCTATGCGTCTTTTGCTCCAGCGTTACCTCGCCGCGAACTTCATCTTGCCCCTGGTGGTGAGCATGGTGTTCTTCGTGAGTTTCCTGCTTACTTTCGAGCTCTTCCGGCTCACGTCGCTCCTCATGAGCCGTGATATTTCAGTGACTTTTCTCCTCGGACTCATGGGAAACCTCGCGTTGACGTTTATCCCCCTGGCCCTCCCACTGGCGACGTTCTTTTCCATGATTTTTTGCCTGAATAAGATGAGTACCGACTCAGAATATATTGCGATGCGTGCAGCAGGGCTGAGCAAGGCCCGACTTCTCGCCCCGTTTCTCATCGTGGCCCTGGTGATCTCCACCAGCGTCTATTTTTTGAGCCAAGAGGTCATTCCGCACACCAACCGCGCCTTCCGCCGCCAGGTGAACTTTCTCACATCAAGTGGGCTGATCGCCTCGATTAAGGCAGGCCAGTTTTTCACCGCAATCCCTTCGATCACCATGTTCCCGAAGACTGTTTCCCCGGATGGCCGCGACCTGACGGAGGTGTTCCTCCATACAACCGATAAGGACAGTGAGCGCGTCATCATGGCGCAGCGGGGAGAGCTCATCTACGAGCGCGACACCGCAACGCTGGTGGAGAAGCTCTCGCTGAATCTCTTTGATGGTTCAATCTCCGTGATCCGCAAGAAAGGCGAAGACGTCGAGAAGATCTTGTTCAAGAGTTATTCGCTGCCGATCTCCCAGAGCACGTTCTCGGATCGCATTAGTCCCAAAGAAACTATGCTTACGGGGAGCGAACTCGCGGCGGTGACCAAGATGTCACTTGAGGAAGCGCGGGCGAAGTACAACTTCCAACAGAAAGACCTGTTCAATTCGATCTACGAGTTCTGGAACCGTCGTAACACGCCGGTGGTCTGCGTGCTGCTGGCGCTCCTGGGCTTTGGCCTTGGTGTGAAAGAGAGCCGCGGTAAGGGCCGCAACTCCGGCCTCTGGGCGCTCGGGAGTTTGATCCTCTTCTACAGCATCTTCTTCAGCCTCGTGGCGATGGCCCGCAAGGGGAATCTCCCCATGGCCGTGGCCATGGGAGTTCCGGATCTGTTCTTACTAAGTCTTGGGATCTTATTTTATCGCAAGCTCGACTGGCAGAGCTGAGCGGCGCTACTGGACGCCGAGCTCCTCTTCTTCGAGCTTCATGCGCTTCTGGTACTCTTCGGCCGTGTAGAGGATATCGTCGGCCGCCTTCGGGAACAGCGGCAGCATGTGTTTCGCGTTCTGCGTCTCCGGGAAGATGAGACTCTTGAAGCCGGTCGGCGTCGGCGCGTCGATGAGACGGTTCTGGTAGAAGATCTTCGTTACGCGAACGTTTCCGAGGAAGATTAGGACTTCTTTCCCTTGAAGGAAAAGATCCTTTCCTTTCTCGAGGATGACACTTTCGATCGGCGCACCGTCGACTTGATAGCTCAGCCAGGTATTACCTTCCGTCGCGACGATGAGGACGTTCTCCATCTCCCGATCAAACGCGCTTTTTATCCGAGCTGGAAGGATCTTCTCGTCGGTGTTCTCCGGAGCGTCGGTGAGGACGCTGAAGAGGCGCGAGGTGATCTTACGGAAGTCTTTCTTGGGGAAGTTGCGCCGAGCGGTGCTCGCGGGCTTCTGGTCGACGGGGGCCTTCTCTTCGGGCTTCGCGGCCACCTCGGCCTCGGGCTCTTCCTTCTTTTCCTCGACCGGCAGCGGGGCGGCGACCTTGATCGGTCGGCTGATGTCGGCGAGCTCTGAACTCGGTGCGAAGGTTGCGCCGTAGGGCTTGGCCTTCTTCTGGTTCGCTTCGTCTTCTACTGTTTTTGTGACGATCTGGTAGAGGCCCACGAAGATGACGACGATGCCGGTGAAGACGAGCGAGGGGACGACGATCCGCTTGCGCTTCTCGAGGAGTTCGTCTTGGCTGAGGACTTCGGCCGGACTCGCTGCGGGCGCGGCCGGTGCACTCGGCGCATCGGGCTTCTGGAAGATCACCGTGTGGTTCAGGTTCGGGAACGGCTTTCCGACGATCGTGAGGTAGGAGAACTCGAGCTTGTGGATGACCTCGTCCGCGTTGAGGCCCAGCACTCGTGCGTAGCTCATGACGAAGCCCTTCACATAGGCGGGGCTTGGGAGAGTCTTGAAGTCGTTGGCTTCGAGGGCGCGGAGAATGTTGAGGTTAATCTTCGTCTTCTGAGACACTTTCTCGATGGAGAGCTTGCTCTCCTCACGCTTCGAGCGGAGGTAGTCTCCGATGTGCATGACAGAGGGGGTCTGTGTGGTCTCGGTTGTCATAGGGAGCCTTAGAATTTCTCTGGTTCGACGACGTTAGTTTCTGATTTGTTGTAGTGAGTGTTCGATTCGCGCAGATTGATCTCGCTGAGCTTCTGGTTGGCGAGGTTCGCATATGAAGACTTCGGAAACGTGGTCGTGAGTTCGTCGAGCTTCATGCGCGCCGACAGGAACTTCCCGAGCTCGATGTCCGTCGCTGCGAGCCAGTAGAGTGGGGCCGGGTCTTTCACGCAAGCGCCGAGGCGGGCCTGGTGGAATTCCTTCGCTGCGGACTCATAGTTCGCTGATTTGTAGCTGAGCATGCCCTTCTGGAACCAAGCGGGACAGTATCCTTCCTCTTCCTTCACGGCGGCGTTCAGATGCGCTAGAGCGCGCTTCGGTTGATTCCGGCGGAGTTCGATGAGGGCGAGGTTGTAGTAGGTCCGCGCGTGCTTCTCGTAGGTCACGTCTCTCAGAGCGGCGAGGTAGTTCTTCTCTGCTTCTCGAAGGTCTCCGGACTCGAAGAGCATCGACGCCAGGTTCACGCGGGCGTCGGTGTGTTTCTTGTCGAGCTCGACCGCGCGGCGGATGTGCTGGAGCGCGAGCTCCTTTTCTTGCTTGAAGTAGTAGGCCATCCCGAGATTGTTATGGATGTCCGCGTTCTTCGGGTTTAGTTCCGCCGCCTTGATAAGGTGGGTCACCGCAACCGTGTACTCTTTGTTAATCAGGTTTTCGGTTCCGTGGTTGTAGTGGATCTCGGCTTGCTGGAGGCTCTTATCTGGGACGCTCGCGCACGAAATGGCGATGAGTGAGATGGCCAAAATGTGGAGTGGTGACAGCATAATTTCCTCTCTATGACACAGGTGTTCAATGACACCTAAATTCTAGTCAATGATAGGCCTTCTTTGCAAAAGCTATTTGCGCCGAAGCCTTCCCCGTAGGGGCACTCTCGGCGTCGCGAGAATACCAAAATAGTCGGATAGGACATCTTCTTCCTGTGGGAAAGCGTGCGTTTGAGCGATAGAATAAACTCATGTCGCAAATCCGGGCCCGCGCCCCCTATCTCATAGAACTCGTCGGTAACGGTACTTTCGTTGCGCTCTATACGCTTGCGAAGCTCAAGAAATTTCCGGCGATCATCGCGCAGCTTCCGGCCGACTACCTGAGCACCTGGGCCGTATGGTTGGCGCCGGCTTTAGTCTTGGTCACTACCATTGCACACTACCGGCGCAGCGCTGGCATCGAAGACTTCATTCGAAAGTACGTCTTCAGTTTTATTATCTTCATCCCGATGCTTCTGACCTTCGGAGACCCGGAGTTCACCTACTGGCTCACCGTTGTGCACCTTTTTTCGACGGTCATTTCGCTTAACGAATCAAATGCTTCAGACGAATCCCCGTCTGCCAACACGGCTTCGAATCTCAGGGGCATGGGGTGGCTCTACACGAAAAAACTCTCGCCCGCGCAGCTCGTGATCGTCTCCTTCGGAATGATCATTGTGGTAGGGACGCTGCTCCTCGTCCTACCCATCTCAGCAAAAACGGGGAAAACGATTGCTCTGGTGGACGCGTTTTTCATGGCCACCTCCGCCACTTGCGTTACAGGCCTCGCAACGAATTCACTCGCTGACGACTTCTCGCTCTTCGGCCAGCTCGTGATCCTGACGCTCATTCAGATCGGAGGCCTTGGCATCATGACACTCTCGTCCTCGATCGCGCTCGTCATGGGTCGCTCGCTGGGTGTACGGGAACAGGTCCTCATGCAAGACGTCCTCGACTCGTCGAGCTCGGAGGAGCTTCTGGGCCTTATCATCGACATCGTGAAGTTTACCTTCATCATCGAGTTCATCGGCGCCATCGTTCTGACTATTGGCTTCTACGATAGTAACTACGAGATCGGACAGTCACTCTACTTCGGGTTCTACCACTCGATCTCCGCGTTCTGTAACGCTGGATTCGCGCTCTTCAACAACAGCATCGAAGGGTTCAAGTTCAAGCCGCTGATCCATCTCACGATCACCTTCCTGGTCATCGCCGGGGGCCTCGGCTTCATGGTGATCCAGGAGATCAAAAACGCGGTGCTGTCGAAGAAGAAGTTCGTCGACTTTAGCCTCCACAGTAAAATCGTCATCGTAACGAACTTCCTCCTCGTCGCCTTCGGGACGACCTACCTCTTCTTCGGTGAGTACCTGCACGCCTTCGTCGATTTCTCGGTTTGGGAGAAGCTCCAGCTTTCCTTCTTCCATAGTGTCATCACTCGCACGGCGGGCTTCAACAGTATCCCGATCACCGAGCTCCATCCGCACTCCATCTACATGATGATCCTTCTCATGTTCGTCGGAGCCTCTCCGGGGTCGACCGGTGGTGGCATCAAGACCACCACCTTCGCGATCCTCATCCAGTCCGTGAAGGCGACGCTCACGAACAACAACCGCGTGGAGATGTTCGAGCGCACCCTCCCGAACGTCCTGGTCGTGCGCTCTATTGCGATCGTCATCATTTCTCTTTTGACCGTTAGCGTCGCTCTCCTCGTGATGATGCGACTCGAAACCGGGAAGGACTTCCTCTCGCTCATGTTCGAAACGGTGTCGGCCTTCGCGACCGCGGGGCTCTCACTAGGGATCACGGCCCAGCTTACGTCGATCGGAAAGGTCATGATCTCACTTGTGATGTTTATTGGTCGCGTTGGTCCCCTGACTCTCGTTCTCGCGGTCGGACAGAACGCGGAGGTCGCCGCCAACCGGGTGCGCTACCCGGAAAGTAAAATTCTCATCGGATAAGGTGGAGTGCTATGTTTATCGCAGTGATTGGTCTCGGAACTTTTGGCGCGAAGACGGCCGCGCGCCTCTTTGATAAGGGAGCGGAGGTCCTAGCGATTGACAGCAACCCTGAGCTCGTGGAGAAGATCAAGGACCGCGCGACGCACGCCGTGTGCATCGACGTGACGCAGGAGAAAGCCATGCGTGCGCTCAACATCACTGACGTGGACACTGCGGTTGTGGCGATCGGTGATAACGTGCAGATGTCGATCCTCGCCGTGGCGTCGCTGCGCAAGCTCGGCGTAGGCCGCATCATCGCGCGCGCGACGAATCCGCTCCACGAGCACGTTCTCAAAGAAGTCGGAGCCTCCGAGATCGTCAAGGTGGAGGAAGAGATGGGGGAGATCATCGCCTCGAAGATCGCTGCTCCGTACGTCCTTCAGCGCTTTAACTTCTCCGCGGGCTACTCGATCGTCGAGTTGAAGCTCGGGAAGCGCTTCCACGGGAAGACGCTCGTCGAGAGCCAGATCCGCCAGCTCTACTCGCTGAACATCGTCGCTCTCCAGAAGCGCGTTCCGACCATCAACGAAGACGGTAAGGCCGCGTTCAAGGTCGTCATCAACGACAGTCCTCTCCCGATGGACACCATCGAAGAGGACGACATCGTCGTGATCGTCGGCAACGATAAGAACCTCGATAAACTTTTCCACGACCTCGAAGAGAACTAAGGACTCAAGCATGAACCTCTCGCTCAAGGGCCGCATCGCCGCCAGCTTCATCATCGCCAACATGGTCGTCCTGATCATGGGCTTCACGGTGTTCTTCTTCCTCGACTCACTAAACAACCAGATCAGTACAATTACGGACAACACCAATAAGATTAGCCTCCTTTCGGACGAAGTCCGCATGAGTACGGTCTCGATCCTAAAGCTCCAGAAGAAGATCCTCACGACGAAGTCCAACGAGGAAGACCTCCGGCGCCTCCAGGTCCTCTGCGAAGGCTTCTCGACCCAGCTCCAGCGCCTCGATAGTTACTACTCAGAAGTGGAAGCGAAGAAGATCATCTCGAAGATGCTGGGCTACGTGGAGTCGCTCCAGACAATCATCCGCAAGAGTGCTCTCTTCTACCGCGACACCGTGGGCCTCGCGACGATCTCCGAGCTCACCGATAAGATCCTCGAGTCCTTCTCCGACTTCCAGGACATCCAGTACTACCAGAACGAACAGCGCGACAAGCAGGTCAAGGCGATCATCGGCGAGACCCGCCGGAACATGCTCATCACGCTCATCATTACTTTCCTGGGCACCATCCTTCTCTCTCTCGTGATCCCCGGCAAGATCGCCATGCCCTTCAAGAAAATCCGCGACGCCGTCCGTGAGCTGCGCGAAGGAAACTTCGACGTGAACATCTACTACAACCAGAACGATGAGATCGGAGAGCTGGCGCGCGAGATCAACAAGATGATCAGCTCCATCAAGCGCTTCGAGGAACTGCGCGCGGATCGCATCAGCGTCGAGCACCGGAAGTTCGACCTCCTGGCGAACATGGTGAAGAAGAACATCCTCGTGGCGAACGCAAAGGGCGCACTTGTGTACATGAACAACAGCATGTATGGCCTCCTTGACCTTCAGTCCGATGACGTCATCAACAAGGAGTTCGCGGACGTGAATTTCCCCGATTCGATTGTCGAGACTTTCGACGTCGCGATCAAGCGGCGCTCGAAGATTGAAAACGCCGAAATTACCGTTCCTCGTCGTAAGAAGGTCCTCGACCCAGAGACGAATGAATATGTTTATCAAGACTTAGACGAGCCGTACCACGGGTACGCCAACGTTATCCCGATCCGCGCCAAGGACAACAATTCGGACTATTACATGATGATCATCTCGCAAGAGGTGTTTAACTAACGGCTTTCTTGCGCTATTCTGGGGACCGTAATCCAACGGTTCCCAAGGTATAAAAGATGGCCCTCGACCCCCACTACATTCGTAATTTCTCCATCATCGCCCACATCGACCACGGCAAGTCCACGCTCGCCGATCGCCTGATCGAGATGACGAACTCCATCACGAATCGCGAGAAGTCCGACCGCTTGCTGGACAACATGGATCTTGAGAAAGAGCGCGGGATCACCATCAAGGCCCAAACTGTCCGTCTGCGTTACCGTGCCCAAGACGGGAAGGACTACTGGTTCAACTTGATTGACACGCCGGGGCACGTCGATTTCACCTACGAAGTTTCGCGCTCGCTCGCCTCCTGCGAAGCGGCTCTCTTGGTCGTCGATGCATCCCAGGGGATCGAGGCCCAGACTCTCGCCAACGTCTACATGGCGATCGAGAATAACCTCGAGATCATTCCGGTCATTAACAAGATCGACTTACCCCACGCCGACCCTGAGAAGGCGATCAAAGAAATCGAAGACGTCATCGGTATCATCGCGGAAGATGCTCCGAAGGTATCCGGGAAATCGGGCCTCGGTGTCGACTTGCTGCTGGAAGAGATCGTTAAGCGCGTGCCGCCACCAAAGGGGCTGAGTTCAAATCCGCTACAGGCACTGATCTTTGACTCATGGTTCGACTCCTACCGCGGCGTGGTTGTCCTTGCCCGTGTGATGGAAGGCACGATTAAGCTCAAGGATAAGATCCACTTCAAGAACAGCCACATGGACCACGAAGTCATCAAGCTCGCCGTGAGCACACCGTTTTACACCGAGGTCGATGAGCTCGGTGCCGGCGAAGTCGGTATGATCATCTGTGGCATCAAAACCATCCGCGACGTGAAGGTCGGTGACACCATCGTTCACTCTGCGCAAAAAGATTCGACGCCACTTCTCAAGGGCTACAAAGAAGTAAAGCCGATGGTCTTCTGCGGTGTCTTTCCGGTGGTCTCCGAAGAGTACGAGATCCTCAAGGACGCGCTGGAGAAACTCGCCCTCAACGACAGCTCATTTACCTACGAGCCAGAATCCTCGCAGGCCCTTGGCTTCGGCTTCCGCTGCGGCTTCTTAGGTCTCCTGCACATGGACATCATCCAGGAGCGCCTCGAGCGCGAGTTTAACCTTGCCCTCATCTCTACGGCGCCGTCTTGTGCCTACGAAGTGCACACCACCAAGGGCGAAGTCATCATCATCGAGAACCCTTCGAAGCTTCCGGATGTCACGCTCATCGACTGCATCAAAGAGCCGACGGTTAAGCTGTCGATTCACCTCCCGAATGATTATGTCGGGAAGATCATCAAGTTGTGCGAAGACCGCCGAGGCCAGCAGCAGGCGATTAACTACATCACCGAAGAGCGCGTACAGCTCGTCTACATCCTCCCGCTCTCGGAGATGATGTACGACTTCTACGACCAGCTGAAGTCCCTCTCGAAGGGGTACGCCTCGATGGACTACGAACTCCACGAGTACCTCGAAGCTGATCTCGTGAAGCTCGACGTACTTCTGAACGGCGACAAGGTCGACGCACTCTCGATCATTACTCACCGAGACAACTCCTTTAACCGTGGCCGCGATCTGACGCACAAGTTGATGAAGCTCATCGACCGCCAGCAGTTCGACATCGCCGTCCAGGCCGCTATCGGCGCCAAGATCATCGCGCGCGAAACGGTAAAGGCGCTCCGGAAGAACGTTTTAGCTAAGTGTTACGGCGGTGACATTAGTCGTAAGCGTAAGCTCCTCGAGAAGCAGAAAGAGGGTAAAAAGCGGATGAAAATGGTCGGGAACGTTGAGATTCCGCAAGAAGCTTTCTTGGCAGTCCTGAAGGTGGACGAGTAGAATAAGCTCCATGCTAGAACTCATCGATAGTCACATTGAAAAGATGCTCACGCACTACACGCAGGGTGAGCACTTCGAACGTCTTAAGCAAGCGAAAGAAACCTACGTCAGCCTTACGGGAAAACTCGACGAGGACAAGGATGAGTTCGAGAGTCGCATGCACTGCTTTAACGAGTGGTACCTGTTCCAGTGGAAGGACGACTCCGGGAAAAAGCTCGTCGAAGACTACATCCGCCGCGAGCAGCTCGACGAAGACCTCTCGCAGGCGCTCCTCAACGTAAACCACACGCTCTTTGAGTTCAGCAAGGTCAGCTTCCGCCGACAGATCGTTCTAAAAGACCTTCTCCACGACGAGAAAGTCGTACTGGCAAAGGGCCACAAGAACATCGGTCTCGTAGAGGACGACCTCTTCATCGGTCGGGTCATCCGCTATAAGGGTGAGAGCTTCTTACTCCACGGCGTTTGCACGCTACCTCAGTCGACGCTCTCGATCCTTAAGAAGCAGTGTAAGAAGATCCGTAAGATGAACTCCTTCGAGGAGGAGCTGCGGTTCCTGCTTAACCTCGAGTCACTCAAAACGAAATCGATGCACTATCAGCATATTGAGCCGACGAAGATCTTTGTCTTCTAAACTGCCCCAGAAGAATGGTGTTGATCTCTTCGATTTGCCCGTAAGGTCCAAAGCTTAGGGCCCCTTCCTGTCGCAGCGATGGTTGAGGGCGCCCCAAGTTTTCATCGGGGGTAACTTTTGGATCATTCTGGCGAAAAGTTCCGAGACTTTAGGTGTCTTCGCCCCAGAATAAGACGGACGAATTGAGAATCCCAACACCATTTAAGTAGGGCAGTTCTTATGACTTTTTACGACTCAGGAGCCACGGCACAACTCCCAGAAGGTTGAACGTCATGGTGACAACGAAATACATATTAAAAAAGTTCGCGCCATTCTGTTCACCGGCAAAACCGAACAACGACTGAAAGGCTGCGTGCCCCACACCTAGTCCACCCGGCGCAATCGGTAGAGCGATCGCCATAAAGCCGAGAGGGATAAAACTTAGCACCATGTTAAGCGAGAGCTCCGTTTCATACTGCGGACTGACGAGCAGATGAAAAATGACCACGCCGAAGAACTGCACGATGATGCTTATGAGAATGGCCCAGCCCATCTGTGCCTTCGCCGCTCGCAAGTCTTGCCAGAGATCGCTCAGTCGCTGAGGGATTTTGCTTGAGGGCAAAACCTTGGCCGTCGCGCGCAAGGTAGTCTCGATGATCCCCGGTGCGAAGAAAAATACGAGGAGCGAACTCACAACGGCAGCAAACAAGAAGAAATTAAACGTTAGCATCGGAGCGAGCTTAGGGGAGAGCTCGAGGAGGCTCGAGTAGTTGGCGATCGAAAACACGCCCATGAGGAGAATCAATCCGGTCAGGCCCATGAGCCGATCAAGGAAGCATGAGAAGAGCAGGAACGGTTTCGACATTGGAACAGAGCCGCGCTTGACGTAGAAAATTTTTACGATGTCGCCAGTAATGCTTCCCGGTAACACCGAGCTGAAAAACACGCCGATCCAGTTCGCGGCGCCAAGGCTGACGAGCGACTGCTTTTCCGATGAACGTGCACTGAGAAGATGGCGCCAGCGCCAAGTCACGAGAAACAAGTTAATGAAGGAAAAGCCAAACGCTAGAAGCAGTCGGTTTGGGTACTTCAGCAACCCAGCGAGAAGATCCCAGTTCAATTTTCCTGACTGAATAAGCCAAGCCAGAAGACCGAGGGCGAGGCCCGCTTTGAGAAGGTTGAGGAGAACTTTTTTGAGCATGGCCCATCATCGCTCGTTAGGTAGTAATTCGTAAAATACTATTAACTGCTCCCTTTAAATGGTGTTAATTCGGGGGGCAAAAAGTGTTTGTTGTAATGCCAAATGAAGATTTCTAGGTGGTCTTTCAGTCGTTCGATGGATTTTGTCGTGTTCCAAGTTCTACGATTTAAGCGATTGATATTTGCGCGAAGCATGGCGCAAGAATGATTCACGGTAAAGATTGGATCGAAGCCGCCTTTTTTGAGTTCGCCTTGTCCAGCGACCGTTGCGCGCTCGCTTTTGTAGGTTTTGTGATGGGCCTGTGGGAGATACTTGTGAATAGGATACTCGTAGCGTCGGTGCTCATCACTTTTTACGAGAACTTCGGGGTGAGCGATCTGAGAAAATTCTCGAAATAACCGATCAAGCCCCATAGGGTGTTCATCTTCTCGTTTGCCGTATTTCTGAACCGCTAATTTAGCCAGATGTCCGAATGCTGGGATCCTAGAAACCTCTACTCCTAAAATTCGACGGCTGCCGGCCTCAACAAGGATTGAAATCGACACGGGCTTCAGTTTCGAATTCTCTTTTGTGATTAAATCGTCCAGTTGCACCTCCACGACTGATCCTTTGCGTTTTGCGCGGTAGCGTTGATTGAGCTGGCGGAATCTTGCGCCGAAAAGCGGAACTCGACGCTCAATCGTCTTTCGATTCACACCGAGAAGCCATGCCGAGCGTCGAAGTGAGTTGTTTGAAGCCAATAGCTTCGCGAGTGTTGAGTTGATGCGTCGTTTTTTTTGATAGTAAAAGGGGCTCCTGGTGACCGCAGAAAAACGTTTCCCACAAGCTCGACATCGAAACCGCTGTATGTGCTTTGAATCTTCCCGACGCTTAAAAAAGCCATCTCGGATGATGTTTTCGGGGCAACCGATAGTACGATTAGGGCAGGTGTGTTTCATGGCTTCACACTTGCAATTTTTATGACATAGAAAAAAATCGTAGGTGGTTGAAAAGAAATCCTTTAATACGCGGAGCAAAGGAATTTTTTTCATTTAAAGAGAATAAACGTACTCGCTCAACACCAATTAGGTATGGCAGTTTATATGTTCAAAAAGGAAATCCATGAAAGTCGCAGTCATCCAGCTTGAATCTAAGCTTGAACCGGAAGTGAATCTTGAGCGTATTCGCTACTACCTTACCCGCGCTCGGGATGAAGCTATCACGGCCGCTTTTTTGCCTGAGGTATTTTACTCAATTTCAAATGGCTTAGTGCCGACGCCGTATCTTGTAGAAGATGGAAACGACCACTGGCGGGCGATTCAAAAACTTGCCGTGGATTATCGCATGTATTTGCTCGGGGGGTCTGTCGCTACGCTAGTCGACGGAAAAATTCTAAACCGTAGTTACAATTTCGCGCCTGATGGCACCGAGCTTGGGCGTTACGACAAAACCCATCTTTTTGCTTGCGACCTTTCAAAGCATCCGTCTGCGCAAGTCATCGACGAAGGCAAGATCTACACTGCGGGCAACAAGCCACTGCTCATCGACATTGAGGGGTGGAAGCTCGGCGTGGCGATCTGTTTTGACCTGCGTTTCCCAGAGTTATTTCGGTGGTACAGTTCTCATGGAGCAACGGCGCTGACGGTTTCCTCGGCATTCACCGTTCCAACGGGGAAAGCGCACTGGCATACCCTCCTGCGAGCACGAGCAATCGAAAATCAGTGCTACGTCGTTGCGTCGGGCCAGTGGGGAACGCACAACGAGCGGATGAAGACCTTCGGTCACTCGCTGATCATCGACCCTTGGGGGGAAGTTTTGAGCGATGCCGGTGAAGGAGAGGGAATGATCACTGGTGAGTTCGATCACGCTCGATTGAAGCAAGTCCGCGAGCGACTGGATGTGTTGCGCGATCCGACCAAGCCTCACTGGCTATAAACTGCCCCAGAAGATTGGTGTTGGAACCTCTTATTCGCTAATCTTCTTCGAGGCTTACAGTCAATTTGTGTCGCGGCGTTTTTGTGAGAAAGAGATTTCTTTGCTGTTTCGATTTCGGATCGATTTTCTCTATGGATTTCAAGTGTGTAGTGAGCTACGTCTCAAATTGAAACGAGAAAAACTCATTCTCAACACCATTTAGAGGGGGCAGTTTAGGTGGCGTAGGGATTTTCGCCGGTCTTATGATCAGTGAGGTCGACCACTTCGACGATGTTCGGGAACGTCTGTTTCACTAATGTCTCGACCCCGCCCTTGAGGGTTGCTTGAGAACTCGAGCACCCGTGGCAACCGCCGAGGAACTTCACGAACAACTTTTGATTATCGAGATCGATAATCTCGATGTTACCCCCGTGCTGGGCGAGTGCCGGGCGGACTTGTTCATCAAAGAGTTTTTCGACGTTGGCGAGCATTGAGTTGCCTTAGAGAGAGTAGGGGCGCTGACCGTGAAACTGCTGCATGAGGGCCTGCAGATTTTTTGGAGTTTCATTCGCAGAAAACGGTTTAACCCAGGTGATGCTTTCAATCAATCCCTGTTGCGAGATTTTAAAAATCCGACCCTGGTCAGCAGCGGCGGCGTAGAACCATGTTGGAGAGAGGCCCTCGTCCATGCCCATCTGTACGAAGCGTAGGCGCTTGAACTGTGGGTCTTCGATCTTCAAGGGCTGGCGCAACTGCATCCAGGCCGCAGTGACCTTTTGGTCTTGCAGCATCACAATGAGGGTTGATTGGTCGGGAAGGAGATAGACACGTTCACGATCAGTCGAGGAGATGGGTTGGCCCAGAAAACTCAGTTGGTTGGACTGGAGACCGACACGCAGGTCAGCAAGACTTGAATAGTCGTGAACTTTTGTTTGTGCAGAATAGAGGGCCATGCCGACAACGGCTGCGATGACGCAGAAACCCAAGATCAAGTGACGCATAATAATCACCTTAGTCAGTTTAGATTATTTCAACATCAACATCGGGCTTTGACTAGGGGAGTTGCGATATTAGGAATTGCTGGGATATTTCAATATACTAACGATTTGCGTTAGATCTCTCGGCTTAAACAACACATCTTTAATCCCTAGTGCTTTGAGCTCATTTGGATCTGTGCTGGGTTCTCCGGTGAGAATATAGAAATCACCCTTCCATGCGTCTTTAATCGCGATAAAAAAATCGAGGCCATTCATCTGGGGCATCTTGAAGTCGCAAATGATCGCTGTTGGTTGTGCGGTGGTCATCTCACTTAGCGCATCGAGAGGATTTTCGAAAGACCGCGTCTGGTGACCGTCGCGCTTCAGAAGGTAGTCCAAAATATGGCAGATCTCAGGTTCATCATCAACGATCCAAATGCTCATGGAGTGGCCTTGGTTGACAGCGGGAGTTGCACCACGAATGTCGTATGGTTTGCGTCTTCGTCTAAGTATAACTCGCCCTGGTGCTTCTGCATAATCCCAATGCTAATGGAGAGTCCGAGACCCGTGCCGTGACCAAACTTTTTCGTGGTGAAAAATGGCGTGAAGAGTTTTTCGTGCACCTCTACTGGAATCCTAGGCCCTGAGTTCGAGATTCGGATTTTGAGGTCGTTGTCTGAGTCCTCGAAGTCGATTGCAATCCAGGCATCCGGAGTTCCTTCGACCGCATCGAACGCGTTGTGAAGTACGTTCAGCAATACCTGAGAGAGCTCGACGACGCGGCCTCTGATCCTGTGCGTCGGCACAGGTGTGAGACGAAGTGCGATGTTGTGGCTCCGAAGTTTTTCGCGAAACAGATCGAGCGCCGAGTCGACCAAATCTGAAACGTAGAGATTCTCCATGGGATCGTGGGCACCGTCGCGAGCGAGGTTCTTGAGCGTCCGGATTATGCGAGCCGCTCGATCGAGGGACTTCTCTGTGGCGGTAATGATCTTATTAAAACTCTCGTCCGTCAGTGTCTTCTGGGTCCACTCGACCTGTAGGATCTTGAGGTAGCCTGCGACGATGGAGAGTGGATTATTCAATTCGTGCGCCACTCCTGCGGCCATCTCGCCGAGCGAGGCAAGCTTTGAGTGATGCACGCTCCGCTGGCGCTCGGCTTCGAGCTGCTCTTGTTGTTCGTTGAGCTTCGGGATGACGGTTCCGGCCGCATAGATAAGGCCTGACTCTTCGTCGCGAGTCCCGCGCCACTGGATCCAGACGAGCTCATTGGTGGCACTCATGAACCGAACCTTAACGTGCGCGATGTCGGTGCCGTCTTTGATCGCTTCGAAGGCAGCGCGAGCGGTGGGGAGGTCTGCTGGGTAGATAAAATGATCGAAGGGGCGAGCGCGCAGCTCGACGATACGGAACCCCAGAACATTCTCCCACGCCTTGCTCATCGCAAGGTAGTAGCCCTCGGTCGTCAGCGCGCAGAAGAGATCCCCGGAGAGGTCGATGAGCTTTCGAATGTGGAGATCGATCGAGGATTCGGACATCCTTCTAGTATAGTTTCAGAACCGCATTTCTCAAAAAATTATCTGCGCAGTTCGTGACCATGGCTTCAGGTCATCTTAAGACAGGTCATGCAATTTCATTCACATACGTTTCAGCTCCTACTCGCTCCACCTGCCTGGGGAAAAACACGACTATTCTCAAGCTGGGTAGAGAGCTCACACACGGAATTCCTCTACATCTGTCCGCTCCGGGCCCTTGCGTTAGAGGTTCAGAAATCAAATCCGAGTGTCTGGGTCGCCTTACCGGAGGAACTCCTAAGTCTCGACTGGGAGGCCCTGGCCCAGAAAAAACCCAACCTCGTGGTTGTCTGGGACGAGGTTCATCTCGTGCCGGAGTGGGGACTTACGTTTCGTCATGCGCTCATGGAAGCGTGGTACGGATTCTGTCTATCGGGTCTTGCGGGTGTCGGATTTACGGCAACGCTCACACCTCAGACACGACATTTCCTTGAAGAGAGTCTCTGTGAGAATCACGAGTGGCTTCTGATTGGTGACGCTGGGAATTTCCGATACAAGCATGAACCGCGGGCCATCCTGGCGGGGCCCACTACGCAAATATCCGAACTCTTGCTCGATCAGAATGATGACGTCCGCACACTTGTGTTCTGTGCGACTCGTGGGGACGTTGATCGGTGGCTTGTCCTTTTCGGGAAGCAGTCGATATCGGCGTGGGGGTGTAAGGGCGGGGAGACGCGCGCGTTTTCAGAGCGCCTCGCTGTCGAGGCTGCGCCTCGAGTGATCGTCGCGACCTCGTGCCTTTCACACGGAGTGAATCTTCCGCCGCTTGATCGAGTGGTGATTCTGGATGCGGCCGCGCCGGCCTGGCTTGTGCATCAGATGCAAACTCGTGCCGGGCGGCGGGGCGAACCGTATGAGATTTGGATGAGTTGGCGAGCGGCCTCTCTCACCGGGCCACAACGACTGCTGGCATTCTGGCGTTTCAGTTGTAGATTACTCAACGTACGTCTACACCACTTCATCCGGGCCAATTGGTATGAGTCTTGAGGGCATCGTCATTCAGATCATTCCGCAGAAAGAGCGCGACCTGATCGCGCGCGTCCTCTTGCGCGAAGGCACGATCACGAGTGTCTACGTCTACGGAGGCATGGGGGGCGGCAAGAACTCGAAGCCGCGTGTGTACGAGCCGGGCAATCTCCTGCGCATCCAGCTGCGCGAATCGCGCTCCGGTCGCCAGTCGAGCGAGACGCTGCAGGTGGCGTCCGAACAGACGCTCCTGTGGCAGTCGCAGCACATTCGCCACAGCGCTCGTGCGTTTGCGTTGGCGTGCCTCTACCTTGAGATGGTGCTGAAAACAGCGCTGCCTCATAGCGCCGATAACAACTACGCCTCGCAGGAACACAGTGGTCTCTTTAATGTTGTCTCGAATGGTCTCTATCATCTTGACTTGACGCTTGCCCAGAAGAGCTTTGATTGGGAGGCGCATCTCCTCCTGTTCCTCAGTAAATTTCTCCTGCACCTCGGTGTGCTCCCCGACGAGAACGAGTGCGTTTATTGTGGAACGGGTCTCGCGGAAGAAGTCGTTTCGCCGCTGGTGGTGGACCAGGGGGGGTATTCTTGCGTGAGCTGCGTGCGGGAGTCCGGTGCACCGGTAGCTCTCGATCTGCCGGTGCGTGCGTTGCTTTCGCAGGCGGTGCGCACGAAGTACCAAGATGTGACAACTCTTCCGGGTGTGCCGACGGAAGTGAACACGCACCTGATTCAGTTCTGGTGCTATCACTTTCAGGTCAAGTTGCCCGACGTGACTTCCTACAAGCTGCTGTTCTAGTGAAGGTGCTCGGCGAACTCGAGGAGCGTCGGAAAGAATTTGAGAGTGGTATCACTCGTCTTCTGGCGCACGATCGCACCGTTGATTCCAGCGTTCAGACCACAGTGGGCGTCGATGTCCTTGTCTCCTAGCATCCAGCAATCACCGGCGGTCAGCCGGTCACGTTCGAGGATGTCACTGATCATCTTGGCATGGGGCTTCCTGCAGCTGCAGTTCTCGTGTGGCGCGTGAGGGCAGATGCCCCAGCCGTCGAACTTCGCAAGGCCCTGGGCCTGGAGGTCCTGGTCCATTACCTGGTGCACGCGGTAGACGTCGTCCAGGGTAAAAAAACCGCGGCCGACACCTGATTGGTTCGTGATGACGTAGAGCCGGTAGCCCTTCAATCGCAAGAGAGAAAGCGCCGGGAACGTATCCGGAAAGTACTCAATATCCTCGGGCCGCGCGAGGTAGTTTTTGTCGCGGATGAGCGTTCCGTCCCGGTCGAGGAAGATCGCTTTTGGGGTTTTATTTGTCATGCCTATCCCCCCGGTTTAGTATGGGCAACATGGTAGAAGTGCTTAAATTAATGTTCCCATACATCCGGCCTTTTTGGAAGCAGGCGCTGGTCGCCGCCCTTCTGGCGCTTCCGCTGGCGGCGATCAAAGCCTACGAAGCCTATCTCGTGAAGGACATTTTCGATAAAGGCTTCTCCGCCGGCTCGACCAACGAAGAAGCGCTGAAGCTCGCAGCGATCCTCGTGGGCCTCGGGATCTTGAACTATCCGCTGCGCTACTTTCACTACTTTGGTCTGCGCATGATCGTGGACCGTGCCGCCTGCCAGATCCGCTCGAAGCTCTTCCGCAAGTTCCAGGCGATGCCTGCGGCCTACTACGCGCAGACGAAGCAAGGGAACCTCGTCTCGACGTTCCTCAACGACACGAGCATGTTCGCCGACTCGTTCAAGAATGCCCTCGAGATCATCCGCGAGCCCATCACCGCACTGGCGCTGGTCGGCGTGGCGATCTACCACGACTGGCAGCTGGCCCTCATCATCCTCGTCGCCTCGCCGATCTTCGCCCTGATCTTTGGCCGCTTCGGGCGGCGGATCCGTAAGTACGTCGATCACGCTCAGCGCGATCTGGGCGACATGACTCACTCCGTGAGCGAAGCGCTAACTGGCCAGCGGATCGCAAAGGCCTTTGGAATCCAAGGCTACCTTGTCTCGCGCTTTGAGAAACTCCAGGACCGCTTCTTGGCGAACCGCATGCGTTCGAACTCTGCCGAAGAGCACTCGCACCCAGCGGTGGAACTCGTCGGGTCCTTCGCGTTCGCCGGCGTGATTGTGTTTGCTCATCACCGGATTTCCTCAGGGCAATTGACCACGGGTGGGTTCATTAGTTTTGTCGCCGCACTTGCCCTGTTCATGGATCCTATTCGTAAGTTCAGTAAGACCAGCGCGAAGCTCAACCAGGCCCGCGCCGCCGCCGCTCGCATCATGCAGCTCATGGACACGCCCATCGAGGAGGATACCGGCACGCACACCCAGGCCCACTTCGAGCGGCAGATCGAGTTCAAGAATCTGAGTTTCAGCTACGGCGATCGTCAGATCCTAAGCGACTTCAACCTCGTCATTAAGAAAGGCGAAAAGATTGGCCTCGTGGGCCTCTCTGGATCGGGCAAGTCGACGCTCGTGAGCCTTCTCCTGCGGCTCTATCCGGTGTCGAAGGGCGAAATCCTCGTCGACGGCGTGAACGTCAACGACTGGAAGCTCGCGGACCTGCGACGTCTTTTCTCACTCGTAAGTCAGGACATTTTCCTCTTCAACGACACGGTTCGTGAGAACCTCACCACCGGGGACGCCGCGAGTGACGACGAGATTCACCGCGCCCTAGAAGTTTCTTACTGTACGGAATTCATTAATGATCTTCCGGAGAAACTTCAGACCCTCATCGGAGACCGCGGCCTTCGGCTATCTGGTGGGCAAGCGCAGCGCCTCACGATTGCTCGTGCGTTCCTTAAGAACCGCGACGTCCTGCTCTTCGATGAGGCCACGAGTGCGCTCGACAACGAATCGGAGAAGATCGTCCAAGCCGCTCTCGAAAAGGTGGCAGGCCACAAGACGGTCGTCGCCGTCGCGCACCGGCTCTCGACGCTCAAGAACTACGATCGAATCGTCGTCCTAAAGGAAGGCCGAAAGGTCGAGGAAGGCACGCACGAAGCGCTGATGGGGACTGATGGTGAGTACCGCAAGCTCTACGAACTTTCACTTCACAGCTAGACGGAAGGAGCGCGCTTGAGGATGACGGTGACGCTGGTACCGTGGTCCTCCGGACTCTCGGATACGGTTTTCGATCGCACTCTGAGGCGACCGCCTAAGAGCTCCACGCAGTTCTTTGTGATAGGAAGACCAAAGCCCGTGCCCTTCTCTCCGGCCGTCCCTTGGCGCGAGATCGCCGAGAAGGGATCGAAGAGTTCGCCGCGCAGCTTCGGCGGAATGCCGATCCCGTAGTCGCGCACGATGATCGCCACCTCATGGATGGAGAGGGGTTCGACACCGATTTCGATTCGCGAACGTGGGTGCGAGAACTTGATAGCGTTACTTATGATGTTACCAAAGATCTGATGCACAAGCATCGTCTCGTTCCCTAGCACGTAGACCTCGCTAGCGTAAAACTTCGCGAGTCGGATGTCCTTGGCCGCGAAGCGATTCTCGAACAGCTCCACGACTTGATCGAGCAGGGTGACGAGCTCAATCGCCCGATGGGCGATGTGTTTTTTATTCGAATCAAAGCTCTCCATGTCACGGATAAGCGAGATGATGCTCGTCATCTGGTCTGCGCTTCGCTGGATTTTCGCTGCGGCGACGCTGGCCTCGATCACCTTGTCCTGCGCCAGCATTTGGCCCGTGAGTCGCATGATCGCGAGTGGGTTGGAAATGTCATGCACTAGGATGCGCAACAGGTTCTGCTTTGATACGACTTTTTCTCGAAGGTAATCAGAGGCGACTTTCTGCTGCTGAAGAATAAAGAGGGTAATCGCACCGATGCAGAGAAGAAAGCCTATCTGGTGAATCGGGGTCAGCAGTAAGTGGCCGCTTTCAGTGAGGAGATCAGTGGCAAGGCCGGCGTTTGTTGCCCAGTGTCCGAAGGTGACAAGACCCAGAACGATAACCAGCCACAGGCTCGCGAAGCGACGGTTCGTGAGCATCCCCGCGACGATCGGGACAAGTCCAAACCACGCAAAAATAGTTTGCCGGAACCCATCCATGCTCCAACAGAAAATAAAAATAAACGCAGTACAACCGAGCAAAATCGTATTGGCCGCCAAAAAAAGATTAAACCATTTGCGATAACTTAGAAGTCCCAGCCCGGTCAATGCAACGCAGCCCCAGAGTGCCGCATAAGTCGGCGGTGAGGGCAGGTAGTTTTTGATGAGTACGGCAAAGAGCGACATAAAAAAACTGGCGACACCAAAGATGAAAAGCAACGAATGCAGCTTGTAGGCTTTAACGGGATGATCCTTTTGCCCGGGAGCAGCAAAAAAATCGAAGATTCTCCAATACAGGCGCACGAGGCCTAAGGTGTATTCAGATACATTCATGTAGGTATCTTTTCGGAGCCTAGACAAATTCTTCGCGGGAGAGTGCACGATGTGGTAAAAATTTCTTCAATTTTCCACAAAAAGCCCAGTCGAGGAGAGCATCGTGTCAGAAGAAAATCTACAATCCATGAGCGAACTAGTCAGCCTTTGCAAGAGCCGTGGATTTATTTTCCAGAGTTCGGAGATCTACGGCGGTTTGGGGTCTTGCTGGGATATGGGACCGCTTGGAGTCGAGCTGAAGAATAACATCAAGAATGCTTGGTGGCGCTCAATGACTTTCCGAGATGACGTCGACGGCGTCGATGCATCGATTCTCATGCACCCTCTGGTTTGGAAGGCCTCGGGCCACGTTGATAACTTCACCGACCCTTTGGTCGATTGCAAGGCCTGTAAGGGCCGCTTCCGTGCCGACCAGATCGACCTCACGGCACCGTGCCCAACGTGTAAGGAAAAAAACTCTTTCACCGAGCCGCGGAACTTCAACCTGATGTTCACTACGCACATGGGGCCCGTGAAAGAATCTGCGGCCGAGATCTACCTCAGACCGGAAACGGCACAAGGCATCTTCGTTAATTTCCTTAACGTCCAGTCGACCATGCGCCGGAAGCTTCCCTTCGGGATCGCCCAGATTGGCAAGGCCTTCCGCAACGAGATCACGCCCGGAAACTTCATCTTCCGCATGCGCGAGTTCGAGCAGATGGAGATGCAGTACTTCATTAAGCCCGGTACGCAAGCCGAGGCCATGGAGCAGTGGAAGCAGATCCGCTGGGACTGGCACCTCGACATGGGCTTGCGCAAAGACAAACTGCGCTTCCACAAACACGAGCAGCTCGCGCACTATGCGGACGCCGCCTTCGACATTGAGTACGAGTTCGCCCACGGCTGGGGCGAGATGGAAGGCATCCACTCGCGCACGGACTTCGACCTCAAGCAACACATGGAGTACTCGAAGAAGAACCTCATGTACGTCGACCAGCTCGACGGTAATAAGAAGTTCATCCCGTACGTCCTCGAGACTTCGGTCGGTGCGGACCGCTGCCTCCTCGCGATCTTGTCCGACGCCTACCGCCTCGAGAACAAGGGCGACGCGGAGAAAGAGCGCACCGTCATGCGCTTCAAGCCCTCCCTCGCACCGGTCAAGGCCGCCATCATGCCGCTCATGAAGAAGCCGGACCTTGAGAGCGTCGGCGAGAAGCTCTTGCGCGAGCTCCAGAAAGACTTCAAGTGCGACTACGACACCGCCGGCTCCATCGGAAAGCGCTACCGTCGCCAAGACGAGACCGGTACACCTGCGTGTATCACCGTCGACTTCGACACACTTACGGATCACGCCGTGACCGTCCGTCACCGCGATACGATGGTGCAGGAGCGTGTGGCGTTGGACAAAGTGAAACTCTACCTCAAGGATACTTTCAGTCTCTAAGGAGTTCGTATGGCTAAGCAGTGGGTATATAAGTTCTCGGCGGAAACGACCGAAGGCAACAAAGACATGAAGGGCCTCCTCGGTGGCAAAGGGGCGAACCTCGCCGAGATGTGTTCTCTGAAGCTGCCCGTACCTCCGGGGTTTACCGTCTCTACCGAAGCCTGCTTAGACTTCTACAAAACGGATCGCTCGATCTCGCCAGAGATCCGCGCGCAGATTGAAGCCTCCCTCAAGTGGGTCGAGACACTCACGGGCAAAAAGTTCGGCGACGAAACGAATCCGCTGCTCTTCTCCGTGCGCTCCGGTGCCCGCGCATCGATGCCGGGGATGATGGACACGGTTTTGAACCTCGGCACGAATGATAAGACGGTACTCGGCATGGCCAAGAAAACCGGCAACCCGCGCTTCGCCTGGGATTCGTACCGCCGCTTCATTCAAATGTACTCGAACGTCGTTCTCGGTGTTCGCGGCAGCGTGCTCGAAGCGCAGCTCGAAGACCTCAAGGAGGCGCGCGGTGTCCACGAGGACACCAAACTCACCGCCGATGATCTGCGCGAACTCGTCCAAGTCTACAAGGACGTCTTGCTCTCCGAACACGGCGTGAATTTCCCGCAAGACCCGATGGAGCAGCTCTGGGGTGCGGTCTCCGCCGTCTTCAACTCCTGGAACAATAATCGCGCCACGAAGTACCGTGAAATGCACGGCATCCCACACGACTGGGGCACGGCCGTGAACATTCAGTCGATGGTCTTCGGCAACCTCGGTGAGGACTGCGCTACCGGTGTGTGCTTCACGCGCGATCCGAGCACCGGCGATAAGAAGTTCTTCGGCGAGTACCTCATCAACGCTCAAGGGGAAGACGTCGTCGCGGGGATTCGCACGCCATGGCCCATCAACGCTGTTTCTACGAACGACCAGAACAAGCAGTTCAAGACGCTCGAGGCGGCGATGCCGGCGGCGTACGCCGAACTGGTTAAGACCTACCAGCTCCTCGAGAAGCACTACAAAGATATGCAGGACATTGAGTTCACCATCGAAGGTGGTCGCTTCTACATCCTTCAGACCCGAAACGCGAAGCGCACTGTTGCCGCGGCGATGCGCGTGGCCGTCGATCAGGTCCACGAAGGCCTCATCACGAAGAAAGACGCGCTCCTGCGTGTGTCTCCCGATGATTTGAACCTTCTCCTGCACCCACGGCTTGATCCCAAGGCGCCCAAGGTGTTGCTCGCGACGGGGCTTCCCGCCTCACCCGGCGCAGCGGCTGGCCACATCGTATTCCACTCAAAAGATGCGGAAGAGTGGGCGAAGGGCGGCAAGAAAGTTGTCCTTCTACGCACCGAAACCTCTCCCGAAGACATCGGCGGCATGGCCGCGGCGACCGGAATTCTGACGGCACGCGGAGGCATGACCTCTCACGCGGCCGTCGTCGCGCGTGGCATGGGGAAGCCCTGTGTGGCCGGGTGTACACCACTCGTGATTGATGAAAAAAACAAGACACTCAATGTGAAAGGCAAGACCTTCAAAGAGGGAGACTTCCTCACGTTTGATGGTGCCACCGGAGAAGTCTTCGAGGGCCTCATCCCCACCGTCGAAGCGCAGATCTCCTCGGCCTTCGCCGAGTTCATGGGCTGGGCGGATGAGACGCGACGCCTGAAGGTGCGCACCAACGCCGATACTCCGCACGATACGAAAGTGGCGCTCGAGTTCGGCGCCGAAGGCATAGGCCTCTGTCGCACAGAGCACATGTTCTTCGCTCCAGAGCGAATCCTCGCCGTGCGCGAGATGATCTTCGCGGAGAACACTGAGGACCGAAAGAAGGCGCTCGATAAGTTGTTGCCCTTCCAGCGCGAAGACTTCCTTGGAATCTTTAAAGTCCTGAACGGTCTTCCGGCGAACATCCGTCTTCTCGATCCGCCACTTCACGAGTTCCTCCCACACCAGGAGAGCGAAGTGAAGGAACTGGCTCAGGTGTTAGGTGTGTCTGAGAAGAAGATCCTCGAGCGCAATAACGCTCTTCATGAGTTCAATCCCATGCTGGGCCACCGCGGGTGTCGCCTGGCGATCACGTACCCGGAGATCTATCAGATGCAGGCGCGCGCGATCATCGAAGCGGCCATCCTGTGCGAGAAGACCGGTGTGAAGACGCTGCCGGAGATCATGATTCCACTCACCAGCGAGCTACGTGAATACGCAGCGATCAAGCAGGAGTGCATCGCCGAGATCGAACAGGTATTTAAAGAGCAGGGGACGCGCGTGAAGTACAAGGTTGGCACAATGCTCGAGCTCCCGCGCGCGTGCATCATGGCCCAGGAGATTGCGACAGAAGCTGACTTCTTCTCCTTCGGCACCAACGATCTCACGCAGACGACTTTTGGTCTTTCACGTGACGACGCTGGCAAGTTCCTTCCGAGCTATACCGCCCGCGGTATCTACCCTAAGGATCCCTTCGTTGCGATCGACCGTGATGGCGTGGGCTTTTTGATGAAGCACGCCGTGACAGAAGGGAAGAAGGGCAACAGCGCCATCTACGCTGGCATTTGTGGTGAGCACGGCGGAGAGCCGAGCTCGGTGGAGTTCTGCCACCAGATTGGCCTCGAGTACGTGTCCTGTTCTCCGTTCCGCGTTCCGATCGCTCGCCTCGCCGCGGCCCAGGCCGCGCTGCGCGCTTGAGAGAGGAACTTCAGCGTTTGATCGATCTCCTGCTCCCGCAGCAAGCGCACTTCGATGCGCTCGCCGTGGGAGTGGTGGACTTTCGTAAGGGAAGCTTTGAGGTCGCAGGTGATGCGCACTTGTACTTCGACCTCGCCTCGGTGACAAAAGTCCTCGGAGCTGCGGCCGTGCACGCTCTTCATCCGACATCCATGTCGCCAGAGCTGCGGCTTTTGCTTGAGCACCGAGCGGGGCTTCCCGCCTGGGGACTCCTCCCGCGCGAGGGGTGGAAAGATATTATTAATTCCTATTCGATCAGCGAAGCACCAACGCTGTATTCGGATTACTCCTGCATGCGCGCGAACCTCGAGATCGAGAAGGCGTTTGGGAAATCGGTGCCCGAACTTTTGCGGGGCCTTTGGGATCAAGAGTTGTGCTTCTGGAAAGATCTCCCAGAAAGCGCGGAGTGTCCTATCACGGGCGAGCGCGGCTTTCACCCGATCCAAGGGACGGTTCACGATCCGAACGCATGGGTCATCGGTGAGTGGACGGGGCACGCCGGACTGTTTGGGACGGCGGCGGGTGTGTGCCGCACGCTCCTGCGGTTGCAGGATAAAACTCAGTTTATTGGTCGGATTAAATCCGAGATGAGCTCCCATACTCATCGCTTTATCTTCGGCTGGGATCGCGTCGAGGATCCAGAAACGACACTCGCTGGCCGCGGGTGTTCGCGGGCGACCTTTGGGCACCTCGGTTTTACCGGGACTTCCGTCTGGATCGATGCGGACAAGCTCAAGGGCCATGTCATCCTTTCCAACGCAACTCGCGACGGCTGGTACCTAAAAGCGGGCCTCAACGAAGTTCGTCGAGCGGTAGGCGAGCTCGTTTGGCGGACCTAAAACCTGACAACAGTCACTTTCAGAAATTCAAATTCCAAGTACCATAGGGATATGCCGAATTCGAAGCTCCGCTCATTCCTCAATGACCTCACTCCAGCGGAGCTGGCCGCGCGCTTAGAGCTAGCGCTCGAAGGGGCGGGCCTGGGTGTTTGGGATTGGGATCTGACGAACGACGGCGTGAACTTCGACCGGCGCTGGTGCGAGATGCTGGGCCTCGACCACGCCTCGACCACGCCTCGACCCCTATGCAGCTCGAAACCTGGAAGTCTCGGGTGCATCCGGATGACCTCGCGAAGTGCTACGACGACATTGGCCGCTATCTCCGAGGTGAAACGCCTTTCTATGAAAACATCCACCGCGTGAAACACGCCGATGGACACTGGGTGTACATCCTCGACCGCGGTCGCATCTCGGGGCGAGATAGTGAGGGGAAACCGATTCGCTTTACCGGCACACACCTCGACGTAACGGTGTCCGAAAGGGCGCGCATCGTTTCGCAGCAGGATCTTAAGGTCCTGCTGGGGCTCATTAATCAGATGCCCGCGTCGATCGCGATGGTCGATCAAGAGATGCGCTACCTCGCGGCGAGCGAGAAGTGGCTGCGCGATTTCGGGATTCAGGACATCGCTTACCAAGGGCGGAGTCACTACGAAATTTTTCCCGACATTCCCGAGCGCTGGAAGGAACTGCACCAGCGTGCGCTCAAGGGTGAAGAGCTTGCGAGTGATCGGGATCTCTTTGAGCGCGAGGACAAGAGCCGCATTTGGCTGCGCTGGGCGATCAAGCCCTGGCGCAAAACTGACGGCGGCATCGGCGGCATCGTCATGATGACGGAAGATATCTCTCAGCAGACTGAGGTCGCGATCGCCATCGAGCACAGTGCGAAGATGACTGCTTTGGGGGAGATGGCTTCGGGGATTGCCCACGAAATTAACAATCCGCTCGCGATCATCTCCGGGAAGAGTCAAGTCCTAGACATGCTCCTGCAAGATGAGGTGATTGACCGTGAGCAAGTGCGAAAGGCCTCTGAGTCGATTCGCAATACGGTGGACCGGATCGCCCAGATTGTTCAGGGCATGCGGAGGATTTCTCGTGACGCCTCGGATGCGCCACTCATGGAAACGCATCTCCTGGATGTGGTTCGTGACACACTGAACTTGTGCCAGGGGCGTCTTGCGAAGCTGGAGACGAAGCTCACTCTTCCCAAAATTGATTTCAAGGTTAAAGCGAATCCCGTCTACGTGTCACAGATTCTTCTGAATCTGATGAATAATTCGATCGACGCCATGAAGACTTCGCAGGACCGATGGATCGAGATTCGCCTCGAGAAGGTGAATGACACGATCGTTCTGTCCGTCATCGACTCGGGGGCCATGATCGCGGAGTCACTGCAGGAGAAAATCTTCCAACCATTTTTTACCACCAAGCCACCAGGGCTAGGTACTGGACTAGGTTTGTCAGTTTCTGCCACCCTTGCGGATTCCATGGGAGCTGACCTTAAGCTCGACGGCCATTCTCCGACGACGCGTTTCAATCTAATCTTTAAGGCATGAGACTTCAGTGCCACTACTGCTTCGAGCCCTTTTCGCTCACGCTTTTTCCGGAAGACGGAGAGGAGCAAGACTTCATCACCGACTGCGAAGTGTGCTGCCATCCGCTCCAGATCACCGCGAGCTGGGACGAGTCGACTCAGCGCTTTGACGTCGAGGTTGGCCCGGGCTAAAGGCCGACTCGTTCACTTTCAACTGTCATGATTTGAGAGAAGAAAAAATCGTAGCCCGGGAGTAACCTAGGAGCTGGTATTCCACTCACGGATGAGAGGTTGCGATGCTGAGTCTGATTTTTGCCCTCCTTTTTTCTTCTTCCGCCCAGGCCCTGATGGTGATCAGTGACGTTGACGACACGATCAAAATCACGAACTCCGGAAACACGTGGCAAGCCGCCTGGAGCGGACTTTTCACAAGAGACGTCTTTCCGGCGATGCCCGAGATCTACCAGAATTGGGCGCAGGAAGGCGCCCAGCTCCACTTCGTCACCGCTTCACCGAGCCTCATCCGCCGCAAAATCCAGCAGCTCCTAGCGACCTACCAAATTCCCTATGCCTCGCTTACGCTCAGAAGAAACCTCGTCGAGTCGAAGCTGAGCTACAAGGTCCGGAGCATCCGCGCCATCATGGCCAGCATCCGGATGAAGATGTAATCCTCATCGGCGATGACGTAGGCCAGGACCCCGAAGTCTTCGTTGAGCTCGAGCGCCTGTATCCCTCGCGCGTGCTCAAGTCCTACATCCGTCCGGTCAATCCCCGTACGGCACTTCCAACCCAGATTCCTTATATTACGGCGTTCGATATCGCGAACGAAGAGCACCTCGATGGTCGCATGAAGTACACTACCATGCTGAACCTCGCACGCCTCGTTGTCATGGGTGACGCCGATAAGCTCTTCCCGCGCTTTGCCTGGTGTCCGGCGGACCTCTCCCAAACCAGTGTGCCCACCGAGACTTCGCCCTTCAGTGCGGCCTACGCCGTGAAGGCCCGCATCGAATCGATCTGCCGATTAAGACAGTCAGCAATAGCTAACTGATGTCATAATCGTTACGAGCCTGTTAGACTGAAGCAACACTTTCGGAGCTTCGATCTATGGACTTACGGCACCTCATTCAGCAAGACGAACTCATTCGCCGCCGGCAGGAGTTCAAGAGAATTTTCTTCTACCGCGTCTGTGGCGCTGGCATGGGACCGGCCGCCGTTCTCATGAAAGAGGCGGGCCTCGTCGTCGAAGGCGCGGATAGCGCGTTCTATCCGCCGATGTCGACGTACCTCGAGAGCACGGGCATTCCGCTGCACAAACTCGAAGCCGCGACACCCGAATTCCTCAAGACCTTCGACCTCATCGTCGTCGGGAATTCGTTGTCTGGGAAGTCCGAACAGGCGCGCATGCTCGAGGGCCTCGGTGTTCCGTTCACGTCGTTCCCGGCGGCGCTCGGTGCGCTGGTGCTCAAGGAGCGCCAGGTGATCGGGATCTGCGGCACTCACGGAAAAACCACGACGACCTTCTTCCTCACGCAGATGCTCGAGAACCTCGGCGAGAAGCCCGGCTACCTCGTCGGCGGCATCATCGAAGGCCGCGATCCGGCGCGCCTCGGGACGAGCAAGTACTTTCCGATCGAAGGTGACGAGTACGACTCAGGGTACTTCCACAAGATCTCGAAGTTCCGCCTCTACGAACTGAAGCACATGATCCTCACGTCCCTCGAGTTCGACCACGCCGATATTTTCTCGAGCGTAGAGAAGATTGAGGACGAGTTCCGCGACGTCATTCCGAAGCTCCCGGGCCAGGTCATCATGAACCTCGAGTACGCCTCGTCGCTGAAGCTCTGGACCGAGTACCTCGGGAAGACGCCCGCGAAGAGCTGGACCAGCTACGGGCCCGACTCGAGCATCGGCCCCTTCGACGTCGAGACGGAGGAGAACGGAAGCCGCTTCGTCCTCGTCCTCGACGACGAAGAGGTGAGCTTCGAGACCTCCGCCGTGGGCCAGCACAACATCCTGAACATCACCGCCTGCCTGGCGTTCCTGCACGGCGAGGGCTTTCCGATCGCGAAGCTCCAGGCCGCCGTGAAGAACCTCGGCATGGTCAAGCGCCGCCAGGAAGTCCGCGGCACGTACAAGGGCGCCACCGTCGTCGACGACTTCGCCCACCATCCGCGGGCCATCACCGTCACGCTCGAGGCGATCCGCGCGCGCTTCAAGAATCGCCGCATCGTCACGGTCTTCGAACCCGTTTCCGCAACCGCGCGCTCCGCAATCTTCCAGAGCGAGTTCCGTGATAGCCTTGCAGCGAGCGACGAGGTGATCATTGCGAAGCCCGACATCGCCACGACCGCTCTCGGCGGGACCGACCTCGACGGCGTGAAACTCGCCAAAGAAATCTCCGAGCGCCACCACCGACCTGCGAAGTGCGTGTCGACGCTCGCTCCGCTGCGGGAAGCGATCGACTCCACCGTGAAGACCGGAGACGTCCTTTTGATTCTCTCCAACCGCACTTGTTTGGGTCTCTGGGAGTCGGACTTTGTTAGTGCGCTCAAGTAGTCTAGTCACTCTGTTTGTTCTGGGCTTCACTGCTCAGGCCTGCGCTTCG